>DUUU01000438.1 GCA_012841485.1 Armatimonadota bacterium | reverse complement strand
GGAAGGCGCCGGCGCCCAGGTTCTGCCCTGCCACCGTAGAGATGGCAAGGCCATACGTCAGTGCCGGCATGAAGGCGATCTGATCGATGCGCGAGCCCGCGCCGTAGGCCGCGACGGCAGCCGGCCCGAACCGGTTGACGATGCTGATCACAATGACGGCCCCCAGCGATACGAGCACCTGTTGTGCCGCCGAAGGCAGCCCGACCCGCACCAGGGTCAAGACGGTATCCGAGTCCAGATTGGGGCAGCGCCAGTTTGGGGTGACGAGCGTCGGCTTCCATTCCAGGTAAAACAGCAGCGCCGCCAGCGTGATCCCCTGGGCAATCACGTTGGACCAGGCCGCGCCATTGAGACCAAGCCGTGGGAAGCCGAGCAGGCCGAAGATCAGCAGGGGATCGAGCGCCGTGTTCAGCAGGACGGAGGCCGTCTGAAAATAGAGCGGCCGTCTGGAGTCGCCCACCCCCTGCATCATCGAGCGCGTCAGGAAGAGGCCATAGCTGAACGGCAGCGCCAGCAGGTAAACTCGGATGTAGCCAACCGCCAGCGGCAGCACCTCGGGCGGCGTCCTCATGGCGCGCAGGGCTCGAGGAGCGAGGAGCTCCCCGATCAGAAGCAGGATGAGGCTGAGGAGGCCAATCAGCACCAGGGAGCTATCGACGACCTTGCGCAGTTCGCCGTGGCGATGCGCGCCGAAGTACTGGGCGATCAGCACGTTGGTGGCCAGCGTGAGCCCGGCACCAAGGGCGATGAGCGCGAAGACAATGGGGAAGCTCACCGTGATGGCAGCCAGCGCCGCCGTGCCCAAGAATCGCCCTACCCAGATCGCGTCGATGAAGCTGTAGGCCGTTTGCAGCAGGCTGCCCGCGAGGATCGGAAGCGCGAAGAGGAGGAGGTGCCTCGGAATGCTCCCGGTCGTCATGTCGCGCCCATGCTGGTGCGCGTCCGTACTTGCCCGGAATCCAGGCGTTTGTTCCCTCACAAGGGTCCCCTCTCGTTCTGTGGGCAGAGGCCGGCAGGCAACGCCATGCCTGCCACCACGCCGCGCGGAACTAGAGGGGAGTTTACCCACCGCGGGCCAAAGCGCAACACGCCTCTCGAGTTCGCCCGGCACGGGGGGGGCGCCGGGCAGGCCATGCGATTGCCGGGGAGCGCCCTGGCACATGGGACGCCCCCCGGCTGTTTACTTACCCGAGCTTCGCGCGCTCCTGTGGGATGCGTTCTTCCAGGATCACCTTCAGGCCGGCGAGCTTCTGCTCGATGAGCGGACGGTTGATCATGTAGCCGTACGCCTCGCCGTGCCAGCCCAGCCGCGGATCGGCATCGACCAGCGGGAGCGCGGCGCTGGCGTTCTCCCATTCCGCCCGGCAGATCTCTTCCATCCGGTCGAGGTGGCGGCGCTTCTCTTCCGGATCGGTCGCGTCGTACATAGCGTTGCGCGCGAGGAGGAACTCCACCACGTTCGCGGAGCTCTCCAGCTGGATCAGGTGGAACCGGATCACGCCGAGGTCACGGGCGAGACGCTCGCGGTCGGCGCCGGTCGTCTTCTCCAGGGCCTTTTCCAGGATGGCGACGCCCGGAGCTGCCTTAGCGACCTCCGAGCGGAAGCACTCCACCACCTTCTCCGCGCCGAAGGGGGCAACCCAGTTGAGGAGATCACCCTCGATCTCCCTATCGAGCAGCCACGAGTTGGGGAACTTGCGGTTGACGCGGTCGAAGACAAGCGGGAAGGCAGGGCCGCGGCTGATCGGCCCCTGATACATCACCGGAATGCTGCTCGGGTAGTCGTCGTGCGCGCGGGAGATAACCGCCCATCCGGCGACGACCTCATCGGCCACCTCCTCGCCGAAGTGGCGCGCGGCGATGCGGCGCAGGCCCTCCTCGATGGTGGCGGGCTGGGGATCCCACGAGAACTCGCCGACCACCTCGGTGGCCAGGGAGAGCATGTTCCCGAAGTTCCAGCAGGTCATCATCCCGGAGACACCGGTCTCCTTCAGGGTGTAGTACTTCTGCGCGATCTTCTGGGGCACCGGCAGGTAGGGGATGCTCGGGTTTTCGTGCGTGGTGCCCAGTTGCAGCTTCGCGTAGACGGGCCGGCCGTGCTCCTTCTGGAATTGGGCCACCCCGCGGAAGCGCTGGGAAGGCCCGACTACCTTGATGCTGTACTCATCGTTGGTGTATTGGAAGCCGCACGCCTCTGCCGGCTCGCCGCGCTCATAGTCGCCCATCACGATCACGTCGGCCGGCAGGCGCTCCAACACGCCGCGCTGCGGGTCCGGCTCGTAGTGACTCCAGCTCCAGTTCCAGGCGATCACCTCGGCGTTCGGGTTGGCCGCTTTCGCGCCGTCGCGCACCAGGGTGAGGATCTGCGCGATGATCTCCTGCGGCAGGTAGGGCGCACACCGCGGGCAGAGCTTCCCTTCGGCGACCTGCTTCTCCAGCTCCTTCGGGTCCTCGGGCCGGCGCAGGTGCGAGTAGCAGTGGCTCGGGAACTCGGACGCGGAGATCTGCAAAACGCCCGCCAGGCCGGACACCTTCTCGAAGACATAGCGCGTTCCTTCGCGCAGGTATTCCTGCACTTCGGGCGTGCTGGTGCAGAGGTGGACCATCGGCTTGTAGGGCGAGTTGGAGCCGCGTACCTGCGGGTGCGCCTTCCAGAAGGGATGGTCATCGCGCATCCCCATCGGCTCTTGCCAGTAGAGGAAAACCTTGAGGCCACAGCGCGCGGCGCGCTCGCAGAGCCGGTTCAGGCGCTCCAGGATGCGGTCGGAGTCCGCGCCAAACTCGGGGAAGGGCGTCACCTTCGCGAAGAGGCTGAGCGCGGCGCGCACCCAGATGCCGTTGAAGCCGTGCTCTGCCAGGCGCATCAGGAAGTTGTCGTGGTAGAACATCTCCGGGCCGGCATCCTCTTCGGCATAGCCGGGGTAGGCCATGCCGGGCGAGAACCAGCGCGCGTCCAGCGGCGGGCCGTCATACCCGGTCAGCTCCTCGACGTAGAAGGGGGAGAAGCACGAGCGGTGGATGCGATTTCGGAAGAGGGGCGTCCGGCGCTCATCCCCCGTAGCGAGGAAGGCACCGCCACGCTCGCGCATGCGCGCCTCCAGGCGGAAAACCGCGCGCAGCACGCCCACCGGTCCGGCACCGACTGCCTCGATCTCCGTGGCACCCACGCGCACGAGGTGCGTCTCCGGGTTCTCGCCGAGGCTGCCATCGACGCGCAGGCGGATCGATTTG
>DUUU01000437.1 GCA_012841485.1 Armatimonadota bacterium | reverse complement strand
GGAATACGACATCGACCTCATCCCCTCGCTGCCGCGTGACCTCCGGGCCCGCCTGGTGATGCGTACCCTGGTTAGCCATCTCCAGGAGATCCGCGATCTGATCGCCGGCACGGATCCGGCACTCGTCATCTGCATGAACGATGTAGGCACCTCCGAGGTCTCGCTGCCTGTGAAGGAGCTGTGCGAGATTGGCGTCTGGGAGGCGCAGCCGCGCCCTGGCGATTACCTGGGGCAAAGCTATGCCGCCCGCGTCGCCCGCAACGACATCCTCGACTCCCAGGTGATGACGGTCCGCTTCTATCAGAGCTGGGGTGACATGACGCTCAAGCCCACGCCGCAACTGACGACCGAGTTCGCGGCGATGATCGGCAATGGCGTTGTCGCCAGCGCGGGCGACCAGGTGAACGTCGATGGCACGCTTCAAGCCCCTGTTTACGACGCCTTTTCCCAGGCATTCGGCTTTGTGGCCGACCGCGAGGAGGTGCTTGCGGGCGCAGAGAGCGTGCGCCATGCCGTGGTGCTGCTTCCGGTGCCCGACCCGGAGCTGCCCCTCGGCTTCGCATTGGGCGAGGCGCGCACCGGGCAACAGGGCCCCGCGCCCTGGCGTGGCGCGCATCAGCTGCTCGTCGAGAGCCATATCCAGGTGGATCTGCTCTACAGCGTGCTCGCGGAGGACATCCACCGCTTCCCGATCCTGATCCTTCCCGAGCCGGGCGCCTACCAGCCGGGGATGCACGAACGCCTGCGCCGGTATGTTGCCGATGGCGGTACGCTGGTAGCCGTCGGGAAGTCGCTGTTACAAGGGGGGCAGTTCCACCTCGAGGATGTGTTTGGCATTCGCTACCTCGAGCCGCTCAGCTTCGATACAGCGCATTTCCTGCCCGCCGAGGATGTGAGGGGCGAGACGGCGGGGATCCCGTTGCAGGTACGCGGTCAGGACTACAAAGTGCGCCGGGAAGGCGCCCAGGAGTTGGCGGCGCTGATCTATCCGGTCGCTCAGCACCAGCCGCCCGGGCGTGCTCTCCGGTCGCCCTACCCGCCGCCGGACGACGCGCGCTCGCCCTACTCCTTCGCCACGCTCCACCGCTATGGCGAGGGGCAGGCGATCTACATTGCGGCCTCGCTCTCTGAGATTTACTGGCGCACCCGTCACCACTGGCTGCGCCAGTTTGTCGAAGCGGTGTTGCGCTACGCCGATCCCACTCTGCCTTACGAGATTGAGGCTTCCGGGCGGGTGGAGGCCAACCTGATGCGCAAGGGGAGCGATCTGCTCCTCAACCTGATCCATTACGCCTCGGGGCACCAGGGAGGGCCAGGCGCCATTGCCGGCATCGAGCGCGTCGATCCACTGCGCGACATCGCGTGCGCCGTGCGCTGCCGCAAGCCGGAGCGCGTTGTTTGCGAGCCGCAGGGGCAGAAGCTCCCCTTCTCCTACGAGGAGGGCATCTGCCGCTTCGTGGTGCCAGAACTCGAATACCTGGCGATTGTGCGCATTTGCGAAGGTTAGGCCCGGTGGGCGGCCACGCGGGCCGCCCACACCTGCGAGCATGGCCTATCCGTCGGCAAGCGGCTGGCCCAGTCCGGGGCAGTCACTCAGTCTGTGGTCTCACCCACCCGTAGGAATGGCCCGCGGGCGGTAAACTCCCGCGTCCGGCCGCTGGCCAGTGTCATCCGGCCGCGGGCGACCACCCGGTAGAGGCCGGCCGGCAGCCTCACCTGGCCGCGCGCGGCCGGGCCACCGGCGGTCGTTTTCCCCAGCTCGCGCACCGGCGTACCATCCAAGGCGGTCACGCTCACGGTGGCTTCAGCGGAGCGGATCGCTTCGCGCAGGGATCCGCGCGTCGTCACCGTTG
>DUUU01000436.1 GCA_012841485.1 Armatimonadota bacterium | reverse complement strand
GGCCGCGGGGTGGGTGCGGGCCCGAAGGCTTTTGCCAAGAGACCGGGTGCGCCGTGGGCAGAAAAGACGTTCTGCGAACCCTCAGTAGAGACAAACCGGATGAGCTTTTACTTCCGGGAGCGACATACGGCTTCTAATATAGACGCACCCGGGGTTCATTTGGTTCCCCGCCGGACCCGGGTAGACCGCCGCCGGCACGACAGGGCCCCGGTCCGCCCGGCGCGTGCCCGGGGGGGCAGGAAACCCGAGTCCGTCCCCTTCATCCGTGGCATTGGCGCTGTGGACCGGGCCAGGCTTGCGGTTGACAGGCGTTGCGCTCTTACGTATAATGCCACTGACAGGTGTCCATCCCGGCCTGGCCTGGCGCGCTATGCCGGATCGATCCAACCCCGCAGGTGGAGCTCACCTCCTAGCCAGCCGGCGATTGAGGCACCCCTGGGAGGGCACTGACATGCGGATGCACTGCGGAGCAACGCGGGCCCGGCGTGGGTTCACGCTGATCGAGCTGCTAGTAGTCATCGCGATCATCGCCATCCTGGCGGCGATCCTCTTTCCGGTGTTTGCCCGAGCGCGCGAGAACGCGCGCAAGGCGACCTGCCAGAGCAACCTCAGGCAGATCGGCATGGCGACGATGATGTATGCCCAGGACTACGATGAAACCATGCCCAAGTGCTACATGGGTCTCGACTACTCCGTGCGGTGGTATTACCGCAGCCCCACCAACCCGGGCATGCTCTTTCCCTACACGAAGAACTCCATGGTTTTCAAGTGCGCCTCCGGGGGATGCTATGGAGCAAACCGCGAGATCCTTCTCTCCAACAACCAGGGCCCCGCGTTGCCGGTGGCGTCGCTCACTGCGCCGGCGGTTACGGTGATGTTCGCAGACGTAACCCTATGGCACTGTGACCCGGTGACCGGTCTGGGCGGGAACGATGCCTGGGGGCTTGGTCTCTCCAGGTGGTCGGCATTCGAGTCGCGCTTGGATAAAGGCTGCTATGGCGGTGGCTGCATGTTGGCCCGGCATATGGAGATGGCCATGGTCTGCTTCGCAGATGGCCATGTCAAAGCGATGCATCCGCTGACGACGGAGCGAGCGCCATTTCAATGGGCGCCCTGATCTTTCCAATCCGCCCTTGATGGAGACTGCTCCACCGCTCCGGGGCGGTCCCCATCGAAAAGCACCACGCTGCGGGCAACCCGGCAGTCGCCAGAGGTTGCCCGCAGCGCCCTCCGCAGATGGTCTTCTTCCCGAGGCGCAGGAGGCCCCGCGCCCTTTGATCACCATGCGGAGGGGAGTGGAACGCTCGCCCGGTCCCCTCTCCAGCACCATCTTCACAGGATCTTAATGCATCCTGCGGAGGATCAGGCGCTCTTTTCTTGCCCGGTGGTCGTCAAAGGAGTAGTAGCTATTGGGAGTGGCGTGTCGCTGGGCGATGGCCCGGGAGAGGGAGGGACGGAGATGTCCACGACCAGACCGAATACCGAGACACCGTGCCCGTGGTGCAGAGATGGGCGGATCGTGTTGCACGATCCAGAAGAGGAGTGGTGGGTGACGGAGGAAGGGAGTGCTGCTTCGGATAGCTATAGCGGTAAATTCCCCGCCGGCATTCGGCGAAAGCGGTTCCGAACACCCCCCGTCGAGTGGTTCTCCTGCACGAACTGCGCGATGACCGGCACGGTGGGCTACCTGACCACGGTGATGGCGCAGGCGATACGACAGCGCAGCAGCGACACCTCCCGCGGCTCCTGCAGCGCGGTGAAGCGTGGCTCGCTCGCGAGCGCGTTCTCATAGGGCGTTTCCCCAGAACAGGAGGTCTATGGATCACGCCCATCGAAGAGGCCCGGGGATGTGCAGCGCCGGCTGCCACTATCCGCTGGTGCTAGCCCGCCTGGGCCTCCTCCCAAGACCCTAGGCTTCCCCCTTGGCTCGGGCGCGCCATCCTCGCCGGAATCGTACGAAGCGCCCCTCTATCCCCCAACCACCAGTACGAGGGCCGTCCCGCGTCCCGCATTCTGTTTTGACGCTCGCAGAACGTTCATGCTATAATGCCCCCGAGATGCCAGCGGTGGTGGAAGGGCAAGAAGGGCGTGCGACCGGTGGGGCGATGCTATCACCGGATAGTGACCGCGAGCTTCCGGCGAAACTCTTTTTGGCTGCCCGCGATCTGGCCAAGGGTTTCGGAGGGCAGGGTCTCTTCCGCGGCGTGAGCTTTGAACTGGCGGCGGGGGAGGCGCTGGTGGTCACCGGGCGGAATGGATCCGGCAAATCGACCCTCCTGCGCATCCTCTGCGGGCTCCTGCGTCCAACGCGGGGCACCGTCGAGTATCGCGCGGGGGATCGTCGCATGCCGGGGCGCGACGTGAGAAGGCTGGTCGGCCTGGTGAGCCCGGATCTGATGCTCTACGAGGAGCTGACGCTGCAGGAGAACCTGCGCTTCTTCGCGCGCGTGCGCGGCCTCAGGCGGACCGACGCGGACCTGGATGCCCTGCTGACCCAGGTTGGTCTGGAGGGAGAGGGCGCGCGGCGAGCGGAGACGCTCTCTACCGGGATGCGCCAGCGCCTGCGGTTCGCCTATGCCCTGTTGCATGATCCCCCGGTGCTTCTCCTCGATGAGCCGACGGCCAATCTGGATGAGGCGGGGACGGCGATGGCGCGCGCATGCATGGCGCGGCAACGTGCCCGAGGCATTCTGGTGGTGGCGACCAACAACCGTGAAGAACTCGACCTTGGAGACCAGATCCTCCGGCTGGGTGGATGAAGCCGGCGCGGTTTTCCGGAAGGATGTCACGCTGGAGCTGCGCAATCGCTACGCGCTCAACGCGATGGCGCTCTTTGCCATCACCACGCTGGTGGTGGTTGGTTTCGCCGTGGGAAGCCAGGCGCTCCCGGCCAGTGTCGTAGCGGCGCTCCTGTGGGTGGTCCTTCTCTTTACCGCAATTGCCAGCCTCTCGCGCGTCTTCCTGCGCGAAGAGGAGACGCATACGGCGCTCGCATTGCGCCTGGCAGCGGATCCGGCGCACGTGTACCTGGGCAAGCTGCTCTTCAACGTGGCCCTCCTGGGTGCGATGACGCTGGTGCAGGCGCCACTCTTTCTGGGGGTGATGCAGGCGCGAGTGGGGAACCCGGGCCTGCTGGCGCTTGTCCTGCTCCTTGGGTGTATCGGGCTCGCCGCGGCCAGCACCATCGTCGCGGCGATCATCTCTCGGGCGGTGGCACGGGGCGCGCTTTTTGGCGCGCTGGCGTTCCCCCTTCTTCTGCCTCTGCTGATGGCCGCAACCGGCGGCACCACGCGGGCACTGGAGGGCGCGCCCCTGGGAGCGGCATGGACCGAGATCCGATTGCTCCTCTCGTTCGGCGTGGTGATGATCACGGCGTCGCTGTTTCTCTTCGAGCACGTATGGAGCGAATAGGGATGTCTTCCGGCTGGCGGATACTTTGCGGGGTGTGGATGGCAGGCGTGATCGCGGCGGCCTTCATCGGCGTGGGGCCGGCAGCGGGCTTCCGTGAGCCCGAAGCGGCGCGCATCCTCTTCTTCCATGTGCCGATGGCGTGGCTGGCGGTGCTCGGCTTCCTGGGCGCGATGCTCTACGCCATGCGCTACCTGCGCCGGCGCGATCCAGCCGCCGATATTCGGGCGGCCGCGTCGGCCGAGATGGGGTTTCTCTTCTGCGTGCTTGCCACGCTCTCCGGCGCCCTCTTTGCTCGCGTGCAATGGGGCGCGGCCTGGAACTGGGACCCGCGCCAGACCTCCATCTTGGCGCTGCTGCTGGTCTACGCCGCCTACTTCACGCTGCGGTCGGCTATCGCGGATCCAGAGCGGCGGGCGGCGCTCAGTTCCGTCTATGCCATCCTGGCGGCGCTCCCCATGCTCTTCCTGGTCTTCATCCTCCCCCGCGTGGTAGACTCGCTCCACCCGGGGGATACGATGCGCTCGGGCGGGATGAGCCCGGATTACCGGATCGTCTTCTTCGCCGCGCTGTGTGGGTTTACACTGCTCTACTTCTGGATCTACCGTCTGCGTGTTGCCACCGAGGAGGTCGAAAGGTCCCTATGTCGCCACTGCATGAAGTGATGCTGGTCGTCCTGGTGATCTGGGCGGGGCTTTTCGCCTATCTGTGGCGCCTGGATGCCCGGATTCGCGAGGTGGCGCGCGAGCAGCGTGAGGTTCCGGGCGAGCAGCCGATCGATGCGCCGGAGGCGGTGCTGGAGCCGGGGCCCGGCTGGCAGGGGAAGGAATGATCGCGTGAGGAAGTCGCATGCCATCGGGGGCGTCATCATCCTTGGCTTCCTGGGGCTGGGCGCCGGCGCTTTCCAGAGTGCCGCGACGCGCTACGTTTCCGTGGACGAGGCGCGGCGCAGCTCCCGCACGGTTCAGGTGAAGGGCCGCGTGGACAAGGAGTCGATCCGGGTGGATCGGGAGAGCCTTGGCTTGCGGTTCGATCTGGTGGATGACGCGGGAGATCGGCTTCCGGTCACCTATGCCGGCGCCGAGCCGGGCGGCTTCCGTCAGGCGCCCGGGGCGGTGGCCGTCGGGCGCTATGAGGGCGGGCTCTTCGTGGCCCAGAGTCTGCTGGTGAAGTGCCCCAGCAAGTACGAGGGGGTGGCAGAAAGCCATCCGGAGAGCCTCCCCAGCGATACCAGGGATGCGCAGTGAACCCTTATTACCCGATCGCGCTACGCGTGGAAGATCGGCTGGCTCTCGTGGTGGGCGGCGGAAACGTGGCCCTGCGAAAAGTGGAGGCGTTGCTCGCGTGCGGGGCGCGGGTGCGCGTTGTTGCTCCGGAGGTCGGGCCGGAGCTGGCGAGGCTATCGGCCGACGGCCGGATCGAGCTGCGCACGCGGCCCTATGCGCCCGATGATCTGGAGGGTGCTTCTCTTGTGATCGCTGCCACCCATTCGCCCGCGGTGAACACCGCCGTCTCGAGGGACGCGCGCGCTCGGAATATCCTCGTAAACAGCGTGGACAAGCCGGACGAGTGCGACTTCATCACCCCCGCGAGTGTGCGTCGGGGCGACCTGCTGATCAGCATCTTCACCGGGGGAAAAAGCCCGGCGCTCTCGCGGCGGGTGCGCGAGCGGATCGAGGAGGTGATCGGTCCGGAGTATACCGAGTTCGTGGCGTTGCTGGGCGCGCTGCGCCCGGGGGTGATGGCAACCTACGCCACGGAGCAGGAGCGGTCGCGCGTGTGGCGGCGCCTCCTCGATTCGGATGTGTTGGCGTTGCTGCGCGTCGGACGCGCCGCTGAGGCGTGGGAACAGGCGCGGGAGATAGCGTATGCATGTGATCCTGGTGGGAACCAACCACCAGACCGCACCCCTGGCGGTGCGTGAGCGCCTGGCGTTCAGCAAGGGGAGTCTGGCCCCGGCTCTCCGCCGTCTGCGCGAGGGCGGGGAGGTAGGGGAAGCGGTGATCCTGGCCACCTGCAATCGCACCGAGGTCTACGCGGTGGGCCGTCGGGGCGATGCGGGCCCGATCCTGCGCCTCTTCCACGAGCGCGGCATCTCTGAGAGAGAGCTGGCTCCCTGCATCTACGCGCGCCGTGAGGAAGACGCGGTCCGCCACCTCCATCGCGTGGCGGCCGGCCTGGAGTCGATGATCCTCGGCGAGGCGCAGATCCTGGGGCAGGTGAGGGGCGCGTGGCTCTCCGCCCTAGAGGCGGGTGCCGTGGGCCCGGTGCTCGACCGCCTCTTTCGCAGCGCCGTAACGGCGGGCAAGCGCGTGCGCGCGGAGACGGGACTGGGGCGCGGCGCCGTCTCCGTGGGCCATGCCGCGGTGGAGTTGGCCCGGCGTACCTTCGGCCGGCTGGAAGGCCTCCACGCCATGGTGCTCGGCGCGGGCGAGATGAGTAAGGTGACCGCGCGCCTCCTCGTGGACGCGGGGGTTGCCTCCCTCATTGTCGCCAACCGCACGCTCGAGCGCGCCCAGGAGCTGGCGGTTGAGTTCGGCGCCGAGGCGATCCGCACCGTCGAGTTTGGCAAGCACGTGGGCCGGGCAGACATCGTCATCTGCTCCACGGCCGCGCCCCATCCGGTGGTGCGCCTGGATACCATCCGGCCCGTGGCCGCGGCGCGACGCGATCGCCCCCTCCTGCTGGTGGATATCGCCGTGCCGCGCGACGTGGAACCAGCTGTCGGCGACCTCGAGAACGTCCGCCTCTTCGCCATCGACGACCTGCAATCGATTGTGCAGGAGAACCTTGCCGAACGCGCTGCCGAGGTAGGGGCCGCGGAAGCGATCGCGGCGGAAGAGGCCGCGAAGCTGATCGAGTGGCTCCGCTGTCTCGAGGCGGGCCCGGTGCTGGCCGCGCTGCAGCGGAAGGGCGAGGCGGTGGTCCAGGGCGAGCTGGCGAAGGTAGAGGGCCGGTTGCGCCACCTCTCCGAGCGCGACCGAGAGTTGATCGGCGTGTTGGCGCGCGGCGTGGCCCGGCGGCTCCTCCGCGAGCCGATCCTGGCAGTGAAGCGCCTCGCCGCCACGGAAGAGCCACGCCCGCCCCTGGAGATGGTTCAGGAGCTCTTCGGCCTCTCCGATGCCGGCGCGCCATCGCCTGATCCGACGGGAGAACGCCCGGACTGATCCGGCGGCCTCCCTGCATCCTCTCGCGTTCGCCAGTGAAGGGCGCGCCCACTGCTGAATAGCCTGGCAACCGTGCGTCCATGACGCGAAGGTGCTGGCAGGGCAGAACCCCTCTTCTCTAGACGCGCTCGCAGGAGCGCGCCCGACTCTGCCGAATGGGACGGCGGCAGGACGCACGGATCTGAACGGCACGTAGAACCCCGGCCGTGCCGCGCGTAGCGTCATGATGGGAGGCCGCCCATGCGCCTCCACCTGCTTCCCCTGCTGGCGTTCGCTTTCGCGACCGGAATTGCCCTTTCCGGGTGTTGGATGCTGCCGCCCGGGCCGCCCGCCATGGCGGCCATGGGAGCCGTGCTCGTCGTCTGCGCCGCTCTCCGGTGGGCACCACGACTGGCGCTTCTCGCGCTCCTTGCCCTGGGGCTTTCGGGTGGGGCCTTTTGGGAAGCACTGGACCGCGCGCTCCATCCCAATCTGTTTCAGCCCTGGATCGGCAAGCGCGTGGAGGTGATCGGTCAGGTGCTGGACGAGCCTGTGGAGCGCGGATTCGGGCGCGTCTGCCGGGTGCGCGTTGTGCAACTCCGCCGCCTTGAGACGACTACTCGTGTGGATGCGCGCCTTCTGCTGCGGACGAGTGGGAAGGTCCACCTGGCGCCCGGCCACCGGGTGTGTGCTGCCGGGATCCTGCGTCCCCTCCGCTCCTCAGCAAACTTCGGCGGCTTCAACTACGCGCGATACATGGCACGCGAGCACGTCCACGCCACCCTCACCGCGCACGACCCCTTCGTGCAGATCCTCGACCCCGCGGATCCGCGCTGGGACCGGCGGCTGGCGCTGGGCCTACGCGACCGCCTGGCCGCGGTTCACCTGGCCTCGCTCCCGCCCGATGAGGCCGCCTTGATGAACGGGATCGTCTTTGGGTCGCGCGCCACGCCGGTTCCGGATGAGATCGAGCGCGACTTCAGAAACGCCGGCGTCGTTCACGTCCTGGTCGCTTCGGGCGCTCAGATAGCGGTCCTGATTGGGATCTTTCTCCAGGTGCTGGGTTGGGCCGCCGCGCCACGTTGGGCAAGCCTGCTGATCACGCTGGCGGGCGCGTGGCTCTACACGCTGATGGCAGGAGGCGCGCCCGCGATGGTCCGCGCGAGCATCACGGCGGGGGCTCTCGCCGTGGCACAGCTTCTCGGCCGGCAGAATGATCCGCTTTCCCTCCTCGCGCTCGCCGCGCTGGTGATCCTCGGGCTCTCTCCCGGCGATCTCTTCGACCTCGGCTTCCAGCTCTCGTTCGCGGCCGTAGGCGGCATGATTCTGCTCGGCCCGCGCCTGCGCGCGCTTCTTCATGCGAAACCGGGATGGCTCTGGGGGAGCATCGGGTATTCACTGGCCGCCCAACTGGCGACGATGCCGCTCATCGCCCACGCCTTCTGCCAAGTTGCTCCGGTGGGCGTCCTCGCCAACCTGATTGCCATACCGGCGTCCGGGTTGCTCCTCGGCGGCGGCCTCGCGGTTTCGGTAGTCGGCCTCCTCTGGCCGGGGGCGGCGTTCTTCCTCGACAGCGCCAATCTGGCCCTTCTCTGGGCGCTGCGCCAGGTGATCCACGCCTGCGCGAGAGTGCCCGGCGGGCATTTCTGGGTGCCCCCGCCGGGCGCCGTCACGGTCGCGCTCCTCTATGCCGGGCTGCTCGCGATAGCGTGGCTGCGCCGGGAGCACCTGGCGCTTCTCGCGGGGAGCCGCGTTGCTCGCGCGTCGGGGCTCGCCCTGGTGGCGCTCTTCGCCGGCTCGAAACTGCTGCCGTCGCCGCCGCTCTTGCGCGTCACTTTCCTGGACGTGGGCCAGGGCGACAGCACTCTGGTGCAGACTCCCTCCGGGAGGACACTCCTCGTGGACGGCGGCGGCGTGAGCGGGGGCCGGTTTGACTTTGGCGAGCGCGTGCTTCTGCCTGCGCTGCTTCACCGAGGCGTCCGTGGCCTCGATTGCATCGTGGCCACGCACCCTCAAGGCGACCACATCGGCGGCCTGGCTGCGGTGTGCCGCGAGCTGCCGGTCGAGATGTTGATCGAGCCGGACGTGCCCTCGGAGAACGCGGAGATGGAGCGTCTGCTCGAGCAGGTACGCCGGCGCGGCATCCGCCACCTGCGCGCCCAGGCGGGGGTCTCCTGGATGCTCGACCCGCGGACGCGGGTGACCCTCCTCCATCCGCCGGAGCCACGCCTCTCCGGCATGGGTGACGTGAACGACCACAGCGTCGTTCTGCGCGTCGAGTATGGCCGGACCAGTTTTCTCCTTGCCGCCGATATTGGCCGGGAAGTGGAAGCCCATCTCGTGCGTTCGGGGGCTCCCCTGGAGGCTTCGGTGTTGAAGGTGGCCCACCACGGCAGCCGCACCTCCTCGGGCGAGGCGTTTCTGGACGCGGTCCGGCCCCGGGTCGCGGTGGTGAGCGTGGGAGAGGGGAACCTGTTTGGGCATCCGGCGACGGAAGTGATCCGCCGGCTGGCGGCGCGGGCGGCTCTCACCTGCCGCACCGATGAGGAGGGTGCCGTCGAGGTGAGCACCGATGGCGAGGTGCTGAGGGTGCGGAGCGGACGGCACCCGGGGGCATCGCCCTGGCGCTTGCCGGCGCATTGATCCTGCGCGGCAGATTCGACCTCCGGATCAGGCCCGGACTTGCAGGCAAGAGTGGGCGTGCGGCAGCGTATCGCCCGTTGTGATGTGACCGCTTGCCTGCCTTGACACCGGTTCCTGGAATCGTTATACTGTAGGCGGCTAGAGTGCAGCCAATGGGTCACGCGTTACGTCAGGATCAGGAGAATGCAAGCAGCAGGAAAAGGCTGGGCGGCAACGGCCGTCGGGCTTTTCGAGTTTATTGGGGAGAACGGGATCCTGCTGGGGCAGACGCTGCGCTCGTTGGCCTCAGGCACGCTCGGAGGGATGGAAACCCTCCGACAGATGAGCTTGATTGGTGTCAATTCCCTCCCCATCGCGCTGATCACGACCGCCTTCTCAGCCGCGGTGCTCTCATTGCAGTCCTCCGCTCAGTCGATCAAGTTCGGCATGGGGAGTCTGGTGGGGGGGCTCGTGTCGGCCTCGGTGGCCCGAGAGGTGGCGCCGGTGCTGACCGGGGTGGTCGTCGCCGCGCGTGTCGGCTCGGCGATTGCCGCGGAGCTGGGCACGATGAAGGTGACGGAGCAGGTGGATGCGCTCCGGTCGCTGGCCGTACACCCGGTCGATTACCTGGTGGTGCCGCGCTTCATGGCGTGCGTGCTGATGCTGCCACTGTTGACGCTGTATGCCGATGCCGCCGGGGTGGTGGCCGGCTATCTGGTGTCGGCGGGGATGGGAGTGCCCTCGGGGGGCTACTTCCAGGCGGCGACGAGCCCAATGTTCATTCGCATGGAGCATGTGCTCCTGGGGCTCGCGAAGACGGTGGTGTTTGGGGCGATCATCGCGCTGGTGTCGTGCCAGCAGGGGCTCCGCGCGCGTGGGGGGGCTGCGGGAGTGGGTCACGCGACGACCAACGCGGTCGTGTTGAGCATCATGCTGATTTACGTTGTCAACTACTTCCTGTCGGAGCTGATGTTCATCCCGTAAGAGGGCTCGGCTCCGCCTTGTGAGGGGTGCTACCATGGCGGGGACGCTCGCCCCGATGATTGTGGTTCAGGACCTGAACTATAAGGCGGGCGGGAAGCACATTCTCAAGAACGTAAATCTGACGGTTTACGTCGGAGAGACGCTGGCGATTATGGGCGCGTCCGGCTCCGGCAAGACGTCGCTCCTGAAGATCATTGGCGGATTGATCCGGCCGACCTCGGGCCACGTCTACATTGGAGAGAGCGACATCAGCCGGTTGTCCGAGGATCGATTGAACCGGGTGCGCCTGGTGATGGGCTTTGTTTTTCAATATGCCGCGCTCTTCGACTCGATGACGGTCGCCGAGAACGTGGCGTTCGGGGTGCGCAGGCACTTCAACTACTCGCGCCAGCAGATAGATCGCCTGGTGGAGGAGAAGCTGCGCATCGTCGGGATGGAGGGCACGGGCCACCTGCTCCCGGAGCAGTTGAGTGGAGGGATGCAGAAGCGTGTGGGCCTGGCCCGGGCGTTGGCGATGGAGCCGCTGATCCTGCTCTACGACGAGCCCACCAGCGGCCTGGACCCGGTGACCACCACGGGCATTGACGAGCTGACGATGCACCTGCGCGATGCCTATGGAGTGACCTCGGTGATCGTGTCGCACCACATCCCGAGCATCTTTCGGGTGGCTGACCGGATCGCGATGATCTACCAGGGGGAGATCATCGCGGTGGGGACACCGGAGGAGATCCAGAAGAGTGACAACGCGGTGGTGCAGCAGTTTATCCGCGGTAGCAGCCAGGGCCCCATCCCCGGTGTGGGGTAGCCCCGAGCTTCAAGTGGCCGCGCGCGCTCGCGAGGGCTTCGCGTTCCGCTGAGATCCGAAGTATAAAGTCGGTGAGATCCTGATGAGCCATGTCGGCAGAGTGGGCCTGATTCTGGTGGTGGGTGCCGTTGTCTTCAGCGGCATCTTTTACCTGCTCTCGGGCCGATACGCGCAGGGGAATTCCTACTCGATCACGGTGGTGTTCGACAACGCCCTCGGGTTGCAGTATGGATCCAAAGTGCGCATGGCCGGGGTGGACATAGGGATGATCGCGGATGTGGGGCTGACGCCGGATAACCGCGCCAGACTCCGCTTGAATATTGACAAGAAGTACGGAATACCCGAGGGGTCGCGCTTTACTATCGCCACCGGGGCCCTGATCGGCGAGAAGTTCCTGGAGATTTTGCCCGCCCGTTCCTCCCGGCTGATGGAGCCAGAGACGGTTGTCCAGGGCCCGCAACAGGTTCAGAAGCCGTTTCAGATCGAAGAAGTTGGCACCGAGGTCAACAAACTTCTCGCCGATTTTCAGAAGATCACCAAGAGCCTGGATACTATCCTGAGCAACCGCGACTTGCAGCGCGGCGTGGTGGAGACGGTGAGCAATCTGGCGCGCACCACGGCGCGCACCGAGCAGCTGATCGTGCAGACGCAGGAGATGGTGCTGCGCAACCAGTCGCAGGTGGACCAGACGATGGCGAACCTGGCGCAGGCGTCGCTCGAGCTGCGCACTGCCCTGGCAGAGGTCCATGGTGTGGTGAAGCGGCCGGATCTACAGGAGAACGTGGTGGAGACCGCGGTGGCCCTGCGCACGGCATCGGAGCGCCTCGATGCCGTGGTCCAGGATGTACGCGACCTCACGAGCGATCCGGAAGTGTCTCGGAACCTGCGCGATTCGGCGCAGAACCTGAGCGAGGCGACGGCGCACGCGCGTGACGTGGGCGAGCGGGTGAGCCGCTTCCTCGGCTCTGGACAGCCGAAGATCACGGTGAACCTACCGAAACCGAAGCTGCAGAGCGGCTCGCGCTTTGTCATCGAGGCCGCGGGCTCGGGATCGGGCAATACGCGCACCGATGTGATGTTCACACTCCCGACGGGGCATCACACCGGTCTGCGCCTTGGTCTCTACGATTTCACGGAGGCAGACAAAATCATTGCGCAGCGCATTCACTGGGTGGACCCCAAGACGGCGATGCGCTACGGGATCTTCGGGGGACATCCGGGGGTCGGCATGGATTACGACATCAGCAGGAAGTTTAGCATGTCGGCGGATCTTTACCATCCGAAGTATCCCCGGCTCGATGTACGGGGTCGCTACTTCCTTACGAAGGACCTCGGGACGGTGTTCGGGGTGGATGGGATCCTGCGCCAACCCCGAGCCATTGTTGGCATCCAATGGCGTCAATGATGGGCGGATGCCTGTTGGCATTTGCCGGGGGGCACCCCGTGGCGCCCGGCAAAGGAAGGAGTATAGACGCGGGTGAAAGTGCTACTGTTGCATGATGTTCCTGGTGTGGGCAAGGCGGGCGAGATCGCCAACGTGGCCGATGGGTATGGCCGCAACTACCTGCTGCCGCGGAAGCTGGCGCAACTGGCGACCGCGGGCCTGACGCGCAATCTGGAGTTCCAGCAGAAAGCGATCCAGCGGCGCGCCGAGCGCGAGCGCGCGGATGCGGAAGCGGTTGCCCGGCGCATCGAAGCCGAGCCGATCACCATCGAGGTGAATACGGGCGTGGGCGGCAAGCTGTATGGCTCCGTCACCTCCCAGGATATCGCCGATCAGGTTCAGGAAAAGCACG
>DUUU01000435.1 GCA_012841485.1 Armatimonadota bacterium | reverse complement strand
TTCGTCCGTGTCGTGAGCGGGGATCTGGCACAGACGCGAGGGCCTCAACCAAGCTAGTAACTACCGCGTCCTTATCCATGCCCCCATTCTACCCGCTCCTGCTTCTCAATAATCGAAAGGCCCTGGGCCAGGCCAGACCCGGGCGCCCCTCAATCGGTTGAACCACGCCGCTGCTCCGAGGCGTCTTGCCCCCGAGCCGGGGACGCCTCCGACCTCTGGCGCCGGCGGCGGCTGGAGACCCACCCGCGCGCGAAGAGGATCGCCTCGCCGCGCGTGCTCACCTCTCCAACGGCGACCGCCTCTTTGAGGGCATCGAGCAGCTCGCCCAGGGCCGGGCCCTGTGGGCATCCGACCGCCTCCGCGAGGTCTCGCCCGCCAATGGGCACGACGGGGTGCGCCACAGTCGCTCCCTCCAGGGTGAGTCGGAGCATCTCCGCCACGAAGCGGCGGTGGCGCTCTACCTGGGCGTCGGTGGCCCACGGGCCGCGCGCCGCCAGGCGGTCTGCCAGCGAGAGGAGGAGCGATTCCACGGCGGCGTCGCCCGTGTCGCGGAAGAAGTGGTAGCGTTTTCGCGGCGTCACAGGCTCGTGGACGGAGAGGAAGCCCGGTTGAAGGTGCGCGCCAATCGCCGTCACCACCAGCTTCGTCTCTCGCTTGCTCAGGCGATAGCGCCTGCAGATGGCGCCAGCTATCTCGGCTCCCACCGAATCATGCCGGGCGAAGGTGATGATACCCTCCGGGGTCTCCCCGCGTGTTTGCGGCTTGGCGATATCGTGGAGTAGAACCGAGAAGAGAAGCAGCGCAAGCCGGGATCGCGGGGCGCAGAGCGGCTGCCGGAGGCGTTCCGCGACCGCGGCGCGCAGCTCTTCCGGCAACGCCGGTCCGGCGAGTAGGGCTTCGCACTGTCGCATCGCCTCCAGCGTGTGCTCCCACACGTCCAGGTGGTGGTTGGCGTTCTGAGCGAGGCCCTTCAGGGCAACCGTCTCGGGCAGGATGGAGGAGAGAAGCCCGAGCGAATCCATGCGGCGCACCCACATGGCGCTTCCCGGAAGCGCGAGAAGCGCGAAGAGCTCGTCGCGTATCCGTTCGACCGCTGATTGTGGCAGGAGCGGGGCGTCTCGCCGGACGAGTGCCTCGGTCTCGGGGTCGAGGGTGAACTCCAGGGCGGCCGCGATGCGCACCGCGCGCAGGAGACGCACCGGGTCGGCTATGAAAATGCCGGGATGAGTATGGCGGAGCCGGCGGGCGTGTAGATCGGCGAGGCCTCCGCAGGGATCCACCAGGCTTCGCTCTAGACCCGTGGCGTCGAACGGCACCGGGAGCGCCATGGCGTTGATCGTGAAATCTCGCTGGCGCAGATCCTCCTCGATGGCCTCGGTGAGCGGCAGCACATCCACCCACGGCGCCGCCGCGCCGCCGCGGGGGGCAATGCGGTAGGCGTGCAGCTCCGCGTGCAGCGAGAAGGGTGCTCCGCCTATCCGGCGGGCGACCGCCGATGCCAGCCGCCTCGGGTTGCCATCGGTGACTAGGTCCAGGTCCTTGATTGGCCGGCCGAGAAGCAGATCGCGAACGCAGCCGCCAACCAGGTAGACTCGGGCGCCTGGAAGGAGGGGCCGGTTGAGTGCCCGAAGGGTGGCGTTCACAATCGGTCTCCTGTGGGGCGGATATCCGGGCCTGCCTTTACCATGGGAGGGCTGCCGTCCGCCGGAAGCTGCCCCGGCCCAGCTCGGCGCACCAGGCGCCGGCAATCGGTTGGGGCAGATCGAAGAGGATGCCTGCGGCGCCGCCCTCTTGCAGCGCGGTCACCAGGGTCATGGCGTGGCGAGCGGTGCGCACGCGCGCCGTATCCACGATGGGCATGACGCGCGTGCCCGGCGCCAGACGCAGCACGCGCTCCGCGCTCTTGCGCGCGGTGGGCGCGATGCCAGTGCCGCTATGCGGGCAGAGGCCGTCGATCCACCCCTCGCGGATCCAGGTGCGCCAGTCGGCCAGCGAGTTATTCCTCGGGTCTGCGGAGGCTGCTGTGACGGCGAGGTGAAGCGGCACCGTGGGGTGTTGGGCGCGCACGGCACGCGCAACACGGCGCACCAGCGTATCAATCCGTTCCCGTCGCCAGCGCAGCCACTCTTGTTCCCACTCGCCCTTCAGCGCCTCGCGAGGGTTGCGCCCGGTATCCGAGCGAAAGAGGGCCACGCAGTTTGGGTCATAGCATGCCTCGGGCAGGCCGCCGTAATCGACGCCGTCCAGGAGAACCCCCTGAATCGGGACGTTCGCCAGCGCCTGCTGAATCCGCTGGACCACGGTGTCACGCGGACCGACTTGCGAGGGGCAAAGCCACTGCTCGCCCCCGGAGACATAGCGCCCGCCGTTACGTGTCTGCGCGGCCCAGCGCGCGTTCGTAGAAAGGATCCCGCCCTTCTGGCTGGGTGGTCCCGCGGTGAGCAGCGATACCCAGGCGTGTACCGCGATGCCGCGCGTGCCCGCCTCGGCGATCAGCGATGCGAGCGGGTCGTGCCCGGCAAAGCGCGGATCCTGGTGCGGACCGGGGCTCAACGTTTGCCCGGCAGAGTAGACCTCGGCGAAGACGAGGTTGATGCCGGCGGCCTGGAGCGAGTCGAGGAGCTTGCCGATGGCAAAGCGCGAGGGCGGCAGCGCGCGTCGCGGGAGAAGGACGCCACGGGCTTCCACCGTGCGGCAGGGGATCTGGAGAAGGGCAACCCGCTCCGAGGCGTCGATGGCCTCCGCGATGGCTGCGAGCGTCTGCCCCGCGGCAGGGCTCGCAACGGCGGGCGCTGCCGGGCCGACGTACGCGGAGGCTTCGGGAGCACCGGCGCTGGCGGCATCTTCCGCCCCGTTGCCGGTGGTGCTCGCCTCGCCCTCT
>DUUU01000434.1 GCA_012841485.1 Armatimonadota bacterium | reverse complement strand
CTGCCGATGAAGAGGATATCCTTCGTGTTGATCATGATGTTCTTCCCCTGGGGGTGCTTGCGCCCCCCGAAGAAGGGAAGCCGCGCCTCGGTGCCCTCCAGAATCTTCAACATCGCCTGCTGCACGCACTCGCCGCCAATATCGCGCGTGATCGATGGGTTGCCCGCGCTCATCCGCCGCGTCTTGTCAATCTCGTCGATAAAGACGATGCCATGGGCGGCCCATTGCTCGTCCCCATCGGCGTTCATCAGCAGACCCATGAGCATGTTCTCAACGTCGTCACCGACATAGCCGGCCGGCGTGAAGTTCGTTGCGTCCGCGATAGTGAACGGCACATCCAGGAAGCGGGCGAGCGTGCGACCCACCTCCGTCTTCCCCACTCCGGTTGGGCCGATGAAGAGCATGTTGCTCTTGCTCACCTCGACGTCCTGGATCTGACGCGAGCGATGGTGGTTATAGACCGCCACGGCCGTGGCTCGCTTGGCGTGTGCCTGACCGATGACGTACTCCTCGAGGTACGCCGCGATCTCGCGCGGTGTGATTTCGAAGTGGAGCAGGCGCTCCAGTTTCTGCACATTCCGGTCGCGCGCCGCCACCGCGGGATCCTCCAGACCACTTTCGCCCTGCAGTCTCCCGCTGTGCCCCACCTCAAACCCAGCCGCGAAGCCCGGCCAGTCCATGGCACACACATATCCCAAGCCGGGCACCATCTTGCCCAGAGGCTCCGGGGAAGTGAATTTTCTCCCGCAAATCAGACACGAAATAAGTTCTGGCACCATAACCTCCAACTAGTCCATCATATCACAACCGGGTTCGTTCTGCTAGAGAAAGAGTCCTACCATTGCGGGCGCTGGATCAGGGCGAATCCATCGGATGGGGATCCGGCGCGGTGGGGTACGCACGAGCGTTCAAGAGGAGGTCGCGGCGATCCGTGGTAGAGGGACGTGGCCCGGATCGTGCGGGGAATGGCGGCAAGGAGGGCGCCATGTCACAGGGGTCCTGCGAGAAGCGGGCTCTGCCGTGGGGGATTCTGCTGGGAGCCGCGGCGGGCGGCATCGCCACGTGGATGCTGCGCGAGCGCCGAGAACGGGCGCGCGCGCCCCGAATTGACCCGGAACGCCTTCGTGAAGCGATGCCCGAGCGGGAGGCGAAGGCGGTCGCCTACACGCGGATACGCTACGCCACCTTCTTTCTGGAGGAGGCGCTCGGCCTCGGCCTGCTCCTGGCGATGCAGCGCCAGGGACGGCCGCTCCGTTTGCGCGAGTGGGCCGAACGCCACACGGCGAGCCCTGGGCTGCGCGATGCCCTCTTCACCAGCAGCCTGCTGACTCTCTCAAGCGTGATCACCCTCCCCTTCTCCTTTGTGAGCGGCCACCTGGTGGAGCGCGCCTTTGGTCTCTCGCGGCAAAGCGCGCTCTCGTGGATGGCGGATGCCGCCAAGGGCCTGGCGATCTCGCTGGGGATCGCCGTGCCCGCCACCGCGGGCCTCTACGCCATCATCCGGCGGTCGCCGCAGGGGTGGTGGCTCTGGGGCGCCGGAGCGTCCTCGCTGCTCACGGTCGCGCTCACGCACATCGCACCGGTCGTGATCGATCCCCTCTTCTTCCGGTATCGGCCTCTCCGCGATCAAGCGTTGCGCGAGCGCCTGGTCGATCTTGCCCGGCGAGCCGGGGTGCCCGTGGTGGGCGTCTTCGAGGCAGAGTACAGCCGGAAGACCACCAAAGCGAACGCCTATCTGACGGGGGTGGGCAGCACACGTCGCATCGTCCTCACCGACACGCTCCTCCAGGGCTACACACACGATGAGATCGCCGTGGTCCTGGCGCACGAGCTGGGCCACCACCACTTCGGGCATCTGCGAGCGGGAATCGTTCTGGGGGGCGTGGGCACGCTGGTCGGTTTCGCCATCGCGGACGGCGTGCTGACGCGCGCCGGATCGCGACCTGGCTACACCGGGAAGGGCGATATCGCCACGCTGCCGTCACTGGCCCTTTTCCTGGGCCTGGCAAGCACCGTGCTGATGCCCGCGGGCAATGCCCTCTCCCGCGTGTGGGAACGCCAGTGCGACCGCTTCGCGCTCGGCATGACGGGCCAGCCGGACGCCTTCATCGGAGTCATGCGCAAACTCGCCGCCCAGAACCTGGCCGATCCGGCGCCCTCAGCCCTGATCGAGGCACTCCTCTATGACCATCCCTCCATTGGCAACCGCATCCTGATGGCGCTGCGATGGGAGACCCAGCGCGCGGAGCACCCGAAGTAGCCCCGCCCTCGCGACGCGCGCCACTGCAGCGGGCGTCTTGCCCTCCCGCCCCTGGTTGACAGAAATCCCCCCAAGGACTCCAGGGCCCGGGGCCCGAAGGATCTGGGAAGAAGGGTACTCATGCAGGCGAAGACGGGGGCGACGGCCATCGCCGACTTCACCCCGCGTCTCTCGCCCTTTCTCATCGCCTTGGGAGGAAACACGAGTGAGCGCACCACAAGTCATACTGAGCGGCTTTGCAGACGAAGGAAGCAAGCGCGCCGAAGAGCAGTTTACCATGCTCCGGGCGCTTGGGATGTCCTACTACTCCATTCGGTTCGTGGATGTAGGCGAGGGCGTCAAGAACGCCATGAAGCTGAGCGACGCCGAGATCAAGCGCCTCTGCGAACTGCACGACCAGTTCGAGGTTCAGGTCTCCTCCATCGGCTCACCCATCGGCAAGATCAAACTGGTCGATCAGGAAGATGGCACGCACAACGTCTACATGCCGATCGAGGAGTATTTGGAGAAGGAAGTGCCACGCGCCATCTCCCTCGCGCATGCTTTCGGCACGAAGCTGATCCGGGGCTTCTCCTTCTACCCGCCCAAGGACGCGGATCCGTGGCAGTACGTGGATCAAGCCGCTGACTATGTGGGCCGAGTCGTGGAGAAGTGCAAGGCGGAGGGCGTTTTCTACGGCCTCGAGGTGGAAGCGAACCTGGTCGGGCGCAACGGCACGCTCCTGCGCGCCATCCGCGACCGGATCAACAACGACCACCTCTACCTCATCTTCGACGGGGCAAACATCGTCTGCCAGGGCTACGATACCGAAGAGACCTATCACGAGTATGCGGCGATGAAGCCCTTTGTCGGCTGGATGCACATCAAGGACTATGAGCGCGCGCCCGGTGAGGAGTGGCAGGGCTACGTCAACGAGGAGCAGCTCAACCGCATGGTGCCCGCCGACCAGGGCGACTCCGGCCACGAGCGCATCCTGCGCGACTTCAAGGAGCGCATCCCGGAGCTGACCGCGGAGCTGCAGAGCCGCGGCGTACCGGGCGTCTTCCTGGATCTGGAGCCCCATGTCAAGGGCGGTGGGCAGTTCGGCGGCTACTCCGGTCCGGACGGCTTCGGCGCGGCGTTGCGCTCGCTCTGCCGCGTCCTCGACTACGTCGGCATCGGCTACCACCTCACCGGCTACGGCGAGTGGCGCAAGTAGACTAGATGCGCGAGCGCGCTGCAGCGGCCCGTTCCTGCAGCGCGCT
>DUUU01000433.1 GCA_012841485.1 Armatimonadota bacterium | reverse complement strand
CTTCGTCCGTGTCGTGAGCGGGGATCTGGCACAGACGCGAGGGCCTCAACCAAGCTAGTAACTACCGCGTCCTTATCCATGCCCCCATTCTACCCGCTCCTGCTTCTCAATAATCGAAAGGCCCTGGCCGGTGCAGCGCACGCCGTCAGAATACCACGCCCGGACGCCGCGCGGAGGAAGGGCCATCGCAGGAGGGCGAAGCGGGCACATCCAGAAGAGGGGTTGGGATCCGCGGCGGCCCCTACTGCGCGCTGGAAATCCTGGAGACTAAGACCCGGCGGGAAGACCAAAGAGGGCTTCCAGAACCACGGCAACACCATCCTCGGCATGATGAGGCGCGATCTGGTCGGCTGCTTCCTTCACCGCCGGCTTTGCATTCGCCATGGCAACGCCCAGGCCGGCCCATTGTAGAGCGGGCACGTCGTTGAGCGCATCTCCAAAGGCAATCGTCTTCTCCCGAGGAACGCCAAAGCGTTTGGCCACCGCAGCGAGCGCCTGGCCCTTATCCACGCCCAGAGGCATCACCTCGAGGTATTCCGCGAAGGAGGGGGTAATGTAGGCACGGTCACCATACGCGGGAGTCAGGCGGTGGTTGAGCTCGGTGATCCGCTCCGGCTCCGCGAAGATGAGCAGCTTAGTGGGGGCACGGTCGGTGAGCTGGCGCAAGTCACCCACGGCATGGAAGGGGACGGCGCACCGCTCCGCGTAGAGCCGCGCCCACCGGTTCGCCTCGCGCACATAGAGCGTATCATCGAGGTAGTAATTCAGGTGCAGCCCCTCGCGCTCGCACACCGCCACGATCTCGCGAGCGATCGCGAGATCCACCCGCCGGTGCAGGAGAACCTCGCCGGTCGTCTCCCATTTGATGAGCGCGCCGTTATAGGAGATGATGGGGGTGTCGAGCTCCAGCACGCGCTGGTAGGCGAGGGTGCTTGCGTGCATGCGCCCGGAGCTGATCACCGCCTTCACACCCAGGTCCCGACACCGGCGCACTGCCACCCGGTTGCGCGGGCTGATCTCCAACTGGGGGTTGAGGAGGGTCATATCGAGGTCGAGCGCGATCAGCTCATAGGGCAGGGATGACACTGGAGTCCACTCCTTCGAAGCGCGGGCGCACAAAAAAGGCCGCCTTCCTCCGAAGACGGCCTCGCCATGGTACCCCGTAGGGGAATCGAACCCCTGCCGCCAGAATGAAAATCTGGTGTCCTGACCTCTAGACGAACGGGGCGCTCCCCGCGCAGACAGCTTATTTTACCACAAGCCGGAGTCTGGGTCAAGAAGCTATTCCGGCGAAATTCACACGGATGTTGCGAGCGAATGCGCAGACCGGCCCTCCTGGACGCCGGTCCCGCGCCCGCGCCTACTCCGCCGTCAGCGTCGTGGGACCCTCGACGGCCAGGATCTCATCGAGACAGGCATCCACCATCACGTCGAACGCCGGGCTGGTAGAGCGCTGGGCCAGCACGGGATACCGCTCCAACACCATTTGCCGGGCCTGCTCGCGCAGGACAACCAGACGCTCGGGATCAATCCCCTCGCGTGACCGTGGCCCCAGGGGTACTTCCTCGGCGTCGCGAACCGCTTCATCCCTCTCGCTAGCCTGCCGTTTGGGCGCGCGCGTCTGGGGCGCCTTCCCATTGCCGCTCTTGCCGGGAGAGGGGCGTGCAGCCGGCTTCGCGCGCCGTGGCTCGGGAGTCGCATAGTCATCCTCGATTGCCCGCCGCAAGTAGCCCGCCGGGTTGCGGCGGATGC
The DNA here is from genome assembly GCA_012841485.1 of Armatimonadota bacterium. The sequence goes on along the minus strand of DUUU01000433.1, from coordinate 21,092 downwards.
GCGGGCTCTCTTCGGCGCAGAGCTGGTCGAAGGCATCGACATGCTTCTGAATATGCTCCTCGCTGAATCGCGCCGCCAGCTCTTCGGCGGCAGAGCGCGAAATGCCGCGCGCGACAAGCATCTCGACGGTGGGATCGCCCAGGGGAGCGAGCGGCTCCTGGGCGTTTACCCGTGGGCGCTTGAAGGTGTAGATGACCTTCTCCTCGCCGTCGCGCCGGCGCGCGTAGCTGACCTCGGCCAGAAACCCCTTTTCGATCAGCTCCTTGTGCGGTTCTTCCAGGCGTCGCTTCACCTGGGAGGGGAACGCGTCGTGAACTGGCAGTTTCTCGGCCAGGCGCATCACTCCGATCTCGAAGCTCCGGTTGTTGTATGCCTTCTTGTCCAGAAAACGGAAGAGGCGTTTGGAGAGTGGCGTGCGCAGGCTGAGGTAAAACTCGATATCCAGGTTCTTGACGTAGCCTGCCTTGACGCTCTCGAAGAGGAAGGAGCTGAGGACCACGTAGCTCATCGGCAGCTCTGGCGAACGCGCGCTCTTTCGACCCGGCTGCTCGCGATACAGCTCGTACGATTCGAAGATATGGAACGCCTTGCTCACGTAGGAGCGGGTGCGGTTGTCCCAGAAGGCGTTTTTCGAGGTGATCGTGGTGCCGACGAGGCGATCCAGCGACTGCTGGATGCGATCGTACTCCCGCTTCGAGATATCCTTGCCGAGGATGCGCAGAATCTGATAGCGCGTGAAGGGGATAGTCCGGTCGCGGAAGCCTCCGTCTTTCAGAATCTTCATCAGGGCGATATAGATATCCTCATCGATGGCAAGAGGCAGCCCATAGCGGTCGCTTCCAGTCACCACCCAACTCTGGGTGACCACTTCGCCCGTCTCTGTGCGTACCTGCTGCTCCACCTCGATGGTCTTCTGGTTCTCGGAGACCCGCCGTGTCAGGAGCGTGAAGGGATACTCCGCCAGATTCATCTCATCTTTGCCAACAGGTTGCAGCACCGTCTCAGGCTCCTTCTTCGTCATGGCTCGCTCTCCCGTACGACTTGGTCCTACTCGCATCGTGAGGGTGACCACTTCCCTCCTATTGAGGAGCATCACCACCAACCTTGATTCAGAAAATGTTGATCAAGGGTACTGTCTGCAAATTCAGACAGCGGCGGAGACGCCTGGAAGCCGCGTCGTTATTGGGTTTGTGAAAACCTACTTTGTCTCAAAACACAGCTTTCGTTGTCTCAAAGCACAGCATAACCGCCGGCCGAATTGTCCCGTAGCACAGCACTTCCTGCCCGGTAGCACGGTATTCCCTTGTTCCAAAACACGGTATTCGTTGCTCCAAGGCACAGGGAACAGGAGTGTGCCTAAGGCCGGCGCTTGCTCGGTGACACACTATTCTACCGTACCCAGGCGCCAGATGGGGCCGTTTTTGGGGCCGAATCGGGGCAAATAGTGGCGTACTGCCCCAAAACACACTATTTCGGGGTTCTTCGAGGGCTTTTGGGGCAAGATTCGAGCGGTTTCCTGCGAGGCGGGCGCGCCGACTCGCGTCCTGCGCTGGGCCGCGAGCCTGAAAAGTTATCCCCGATCTGCCTACCGCCCGGATGCGCACGCGGGATTCACCGATCCGGCCGGGTTAAGTTGTCCCGAAACACACTATTAGGTGCCCTCATCCGGAGCCGGCGCCATGCGGCAAGGGGCCACCAGAGGCGTTCTTGTCCCGAAACACAGCATTGCGGGCGCCATCTCCTCCCCGAGTTGTCCCGTAACACACTATTTCTGTCGCTCTTCGCAGCCGACGCGCGCCTATGCGACCGTTGGATCCATGAGCGGATTGGGACCACGCGGCCGCTTGTCCGAAAACACATGATTGCCTGTTGGGTGCGCGGTGAAGGGGAGCGGGCGCGGATTCCACGAGTGCTTGGCATTGACAGCTCTGGTAGTGAACGCTATAATACCCGCAGGCGATTGGCACTCCGGCGGGTGTATTCGTTCTGGAGTGGTCGCTGCTAAAGAGGCCCTCCCCTGGCATAGAGATGGCCAGGGAGGGGATCCGGCGTGAGGGCGGGCTGGATCGGCTTTGGCCAGGTTTCTCCGGATGGTCGTGCCGCACTCTCCATGGATTGCCCGGTGTATCTTCCCGAATAGGGCGGTCTTGCTGCCGGCGTGCCGGGATCGGCGAGTCTGGCGTTCGGCTGCTACCCGGTGATCGCGATCCAGGCGCACAGGCCAGATGAGGGTTACACTCGCTACGGCGTCGGAAAGGAGTGTACTGCATGAAATGGCTGCCGCTCGCCGCAGCGTTCGTCACATCAATCCTGCTTCTTCCCGGATGTGGGGGGTCGAGTGCCACTGTGCGCGTGACCCAGCAGGCGCCGGTGCTCCGGAGTGTTGAGATTACCCCCGAGGATCTTCGCTTCAGCTTTGATGGAGGGAAGATAACGCTTCGCGTGACGGTTGACAGCGAGCGAGCTATCGACGCCGTCACCGCAGAGAGGTCTCTTCTGAACTCTCCGAAACCAGAGACGAAGCTCTATCCTCTCGTGCCTGTCGCTAGCGGGGCGAATGTGTATCAGACATCGGTCGATGTGCCAGCCAACACGCGCCCCGATGGACAGCCGGTTCATTACAGGCTCTCCGTCTTCGCAACAGATGTCGCGGGCGTCCAATCCGACCGGGTCGAGCGAGAGATCCGCGTCGCGGCTCCAGACGCTTCGGGGCTGCCATCGGTGCCTTTCAACCCGTGACACCACGAGACGGTTGATCCTCCGTCAGGATCCGGAGAGATCCGCTCACGCCATCGGATTGATCTCGTGCGTGTGCCGGCGCGTTCTCCAAAGCGCGCGCTGCTGCACGCTCCGAGTGCGGAGGCGCCGCGCGATCCTGCCTGAGGCTGCTGGAGATGCCGGAGAGTGCTTCGGTGGATGACACCAGCCTGGTGGGGAGCGGGGCGCACGCCAGGGCATGACCTGGCCGGCGAATCACGGGAAGTGACTGGCGGTGAGCATGAATCAGCGTTGGAGCGGCGAAGGGGCGATCCGTGCGTTCGTGGCGGTGCCTCTTCCGGAGGAAGCACGGTCGTGCGTGGAAGGGGTCCAGCGCCGACTGCGCGGTTTTGCAGGAGTGAAGTGGGTCGCGCCAGAGAACTTCCACTTCACGCTGCGTTTTCTCGGCAACAGCCCTCCCGAGCTTGTGCAGCGTCTTGCTCAGACCCTCCTTCGATCCCTCTCTGATCAAGATGCGTTCTCGCTGACGCTGGGCGGTGTGGGGGCCTTCCCGAGCGCGCGCCGGCCCCAGGCGATCTGGGTCGGCGTGACCGAGGGGAAGAGCCGTCTGGAAGAGCTGGCGCGCATTACCGAGCAAAGTGCCGTCGCCAGCGGCTTCGCGCCAGAGGAGCGGCCATTTCGTGCGCACTTGACCATCGGGCGTGTGAAGGCGCCACGCGCCCCATCCGAGCTGATCGAGGCGATCGCGGCAGAGGGGGCGGAGATCACCACGATTACGGTGGAGAACGTGGTCCTGATGCGGAGCGAGCTGCACCGTTCCGGCCCCATCTATACGCCGATAGAGCTCTTTCCGCTCGCCAGGGAGTAGCGTGGCATCGGGGGCCGTTGCCTGGCACTCCCATTCGCGATCCAGGGGGCTTTCGTGCCCGTCATAACCGATATCAAGGAGCAGGTGCGCAACAAGCGGCGCCGGTCGATCTTCATCGATGGCGAGTACGCGTTTGGCGTCAGCCTCGATGAGGTGGTGGCGTACCGCCTCGCGGTGGGCCAGGAGCTCTCGCCAGAGCGCCTGGAGGCCGTGATCGTCGCCACAGATTTGCGGCGTGCCAAGGAATCGCTCTTTCGTCTTCTTTCCCTCCGGGCCTACAGCGAAGCGGAGCTGAGAAGCAGATTGCGCGCGAAGCAGTTCGCGGAGGAGATCATCGAGCGCGCTCTGGCTGACCTGCGCGATTCTGGCCTGGTGGATGATCGGCAGTTTGCCGAAACCTTTGTGCGCAGCCGGATCTCTTCAGGCCGGTCGGGCCGGCGCCGCCTCGAGTGGGAGCTTCGCTCGCGCGGCGTAGCGCCCCAGGTGGTGGAAGAGAGCCTGGCGAAGCTCGGCGAGGAGTCGGAGTATCCCCTCGCCCTCGAAGTGGCGCAGCGCCGCTATGAACGGCTCCGTGATGAGGCGCCGGAGGCGCAGCGCCGGAAGATTGCCCTGTTTCTGCAGAGGCGGGGCTTTGCATACGAGACGATCTCAAGAGTACTGAGTACGGTCCTTCCTCCCGAGTGAGTGGCGCCGGACGTGAAAGCCGGGCACGCATTGAGCCGATAGATGGTTGTGGAAGCAGGGTGTACGCGCGGGACGCACCCTGGATGCGCCCCGTGGCACGGCATCCAGAGCGGCCGACTGCACACTTTGCCATAGCCCTTGCTCGCTCTCCAGAGCGCTGCCTGCCTGGGCCGGGACGGAAGGTTAGGAGAGTATAGCAATGGGCAAGTGGGAACTGGTCCAGATATCTCTCATCATTTTCTTCCTCTTTCTGGTCTATTTTCGGGCGTTGACGAACCTTCGCTTGAAGGAACGAGAGGCAGATCGGATTCTAGAGGAAGCCGAAGAGCAGAAAGAGGCAAAAAAGCGGGAGGCGATCCTCGAAGCACGCGAGGAGATTCAGCGCCTACGCGCGGAAGCGGAGCGCGAAATCCGCGAGCGCCGCGCCGACCTGCAGCGCTCGGAGCGGCGGATCGGCCAGCGTGAGGAGAATATCGAACGCCGCCAGGCCGCGTTGGAGCGGCGTGAGCGCCAGACTCACCAGAAAGAACAAGAAGCCAACCGCTTGCATGAGGAGGCGAGCCGTCTGGTTGAGGCGCAGCGCCAGGAGTTGGAGCGCGTGGCGCAGCTACCTACCGAGGAAGCACGTCAGATCGTCCTCCGCCGCGTGGAAGAGGAGTGCCAGCTCGACGCGGCACGCCTCGTGAAAGCGATTGAGGGCGAGGCGATTGAAGAGGCGGAGCAGCGCGCGCGCAAAGTGATCACCCTGGCCATCCAGAAGTGCGCCGTGGACCAGACCGCGGAGACCACCGTCTCGGTCGTCACGCTCCCCAACGACGACATGAAGGGGCGCATCATCGGCCGCGAGGGTCGCAACATCCGCGCCTTTGAAACGCTCACCGGCGTTGACCTGATCATCGACGACACCCCCGAGGCGGTTGTCATCTCTGCCTTCGATGTGGTCCGGCGGGAGATCGCTCGCATCGCCCTCGAAAACCTGGTGCTTGATGGGCGGATCCATCCCGCGCGTATCGAGGAGATGGTGCAGAAGGCGCGCGCCCAGGTGGAACACGAGATCAAGATGGCCGGCGAGCGGGCCATCCTGGATACGGGACTCTCTGGCGTGGATCCGGAGCTGATCAAGATCCTTGGCCGGCTGCGCTACCGCACCAGCTATGGGCAGAATGTTTTGAAGCATTCGATGGAGGTCGCCTATCTGGCAGCCGCCATGGCCTCGGAACTGGGCCTGGATCCTCTTCTCGCCAAGCGTGCCGGCCTGTTTCACGACTTGGGGAAGGCGGTGGATTTCGAGACGGATGGCCCACATGCGACGATTGGTGCCGACCTCGCGCGCAAGCATGGCGAGCCGCGCGAGGTGGTCCAGGCGATTGCTGCGCACCACGCCGATGTGGATCAGGAGAGCGCCTACGCCGTTCTGGTCCAGGCGGCCGATGCCATCTCTGCCGCGCGACCGGGAGCCCGCCGTGAGGGCCTGGAGACCTACGTCAAGCGCCTGGAAACCCTGGAGGAGCTTGGCGATTCCTTCGACGGGGTGGAGAAGACCTTCGCTGTGCAGGCCGGACGGGAAATTCGGGTGATGGTGAAGCCGGACCGGGTGACTGACGAGGGCGCCGCGAAACTCGCGCGCGACATTGTAAAGCGCATCGAGTCCGAGCTGGAATACCCGGGTCAGATCAAGGTGACCGTCATCCGCGAAACACGCATGGTCGAGTACGCGAAGTAATCTGCGCTGCTTGCGGGCGAAGCCCTGCCGGGCTGGGTCGCGTGGCCCGATGGGCCTTTCTTGGGCAGACGCGGTTGGCCGAGTGCGCAGAGTTGTAGGGGGCGAACCTTTAGTGTTCGCCCTGTTTCCAGTGAGGTAGGGGGAGCAGTGAACGTTCGCTGCTCCCCCGTGTTGTGAAGGGAAAGCGCCGGGGCGTGTAGTGCACGCCCCGGCGTTCTCAGTTTATCGGGGGAATCACTCGGCGAGAAGCTCCCGCGCGTTGCGCGCTACCTTGGCCGCGTCCGGCAGGTTCTCCATCTCCAGAACCGCGGACATTGGCGGCGGCACGTTGTAGGCAGCGACGATGCGCACCGGGGCTTTGAGGCTCTTCCAGGCACGCTTCTGTGTCTGGTAGGCGATGTGCTCCGCGAAGCAGCCCGTCTCTGGCGCCTGGCAGAGGAGGAGCGCCCGGCCCGTCTTCTCGACCGATGCTGTCACCGCGTCGTAGTCGAAGGGGATGAGCGTGCGCGGGTCGATCACCTCCGCCTCGATCCCTTCAGCGGCCAGCGCCTCGGCGGCTTCGAGGGCCACATCCACCATGCGGCTATAGGCGACGATTGTGAGGTCCTTCCCCTCGCGGCGGATCGCTGCCTGTCCGAACGGCACCAGGTACTCTTCCTCCGGGACCACGCCCTTCTCGGTGTAGAGGAGCTGGTGCTCGATGAAGATCACCGGATCGTTGTCACGAATGGCGGTCTTCAGCAGGCCCTTGGCGTCATAGGCCGTCGAGGGCATGACCACCTTCAGGCCGGGGTACATGGTGCACATCGCCTCGAGGCTCTGCGAGTGCTGGCCGGCATATCCCTTGCCGCCGCCCACGGTGGTGCGGACGACCATCGGCACCAGTGCTTTGCCGCCAAACATGTAGCGCACTTTGGCGGCCTGGTTGCCCGTCTGGTCCATGGTGAGCCCCATGAAGTCGATGTACATGATCTCGCAGACGGGCCGCAAGCCCACCATCGCGGCGCCAACGGCGGTGCCGACGATGCACGCCTCGGAGATAGGCGCATTGAAGACGCGGTCACGGCCGAAAGCAGCGAGGAGGCCAACCGTCGCCTGGAACGCGCCGCCGTAATCGGCGACATCCTCGCCATAGAAGATGACGCGCTCATCGCGGAGCATCTCTTCGGCGAGCGCCTCGGCGATGGCGTGGCGATAGAGGATACGACCCTGACCGTCGCGGCGTGCGCGACGCAGCTCACCCACGAGCTTGGTGTGCTTGAAGCGGGCCGGCACCTCGTCGCACATCGTGTTGGAGAGAAGCCCCTCCTCGATCTGCGCCGGGTCTGGGTCGGCACTCGCGGCGGCGGCGATAGCGGCCTGGCGCATCGCATCGGTGCATGCCTGGTCCATGGCGGCCACTTCGTCCTGGGTCATCACGCCGGCAGCGATCACCTCCTTGGCGAAGCGGGCAATGGGATCATTGTTGCGCCAGGCTTCCTCTTCATCGGGCGTGCGGTAGGTGGTGCGGTTATCGCTGAGCGAGTGGCCATAGTAGCGATAGCAGAGCGCCTCGAGGAGCACGGGACCCTGGTCACCCCGGCAAAGAGCGGCCCCGCGCGAGACGGCGTCCCACACCGCGAGGACATTCATGCCATCCACGACCTCGGCGTGCATCATCTCCTTGTTGTAGGCAGCGCCGCGCCGGGCAAGATAATCGATGCCGGTCACCTCGCCGGCCTGCTGGCCGGTCATGCCGTACTGGTTGTTCTCGATGACGAAGAGGAGGGGGATTCCCTTCTTGAACTGATCCTGCGCGGCGAAGTTGCACGCTTCGTGGAAGATGCCATTGTTCGTGGCGCCGTCACCGACGATGCCGACGCAGATCTTCCCCTCGCCCAGGCGCTGGGCGGCAAGGGCCGCGCCGGCGGCGATGGCGCTGCTGCCACCCACGATGGCGTTCGCGCCCAGGTGGCCAAGGTGGAAATCAGCGATGTGCATGCCGCCGCCGCGACCGCGACAGTAGCCATCTTCCTTGCCGAACAGCTCCGCCACGGTCTTATAGAGGTGGGTCTTCAGGGCGCGCTCCAACAGCTCCTCGCGGGTGCCCTTGGCGTTCGGCTCGCCGAGCCATCCCTTGAGCTGCTCGGCATCCATGGCGCGCAGCGCGTAGACGCCTTTCGCGATGGAGTGCCCGTGCCCGCGGTGAGTGCTGGTGATGTAATCATCACCGCGGGTCGCGGCCATCACGCCGACGGCCACTGCCTCCTGGCCGATGGAGAGGTGGCTGGCGCCGATAAACTTGAACCCGGGCGCCGGCGAGAATTTGTTGTTCTTCATGTCCACGATGAGCGCCTCGAAGGCGCGCACCAGGAACATGGTCTCTAGCATCTCGCGGGCCGCTTGCAGGGTGATCCGCCCCGCCTCAATCTCCGTACGCAGCGTCCCTGAATAGCGGCACTTGGGTATCTCGCCAAACCGGAGTGTCTCCGGTTCACAACGCGGCATTACGTCCAATTCACGCATCAGACACTCTCCCACTCCCGATAAAGCGTGACAGCCAGGGCGTGTGTCGGGAGGCGCAACGCCCGTCACTCACCCGCGCTCCTCATCGGAACAGCGCGGAGAAGCCGTGCCGCCCGTGTTGGCCCGGCTCAACCGACCGGGTGGCAAGTGAGTTCGTCGGAATTTTCACAAGGAGTACTTCCGACAGGTTCGTTCGACAAAGGCGTGCGTTTTCCTGGCGGGATCCCGCCGTCGACCCACGCGCCCATGGGGGGGATCCGGTTCGGTCCGGCTGTGCCGGGTGGCCCTGTTTTGACGCCTTGCTGCCACGGTGATATAATAGGGTTCGGCGGATCGGCACTGGCCATTCTGCCGCGCGTCTTCCGCTAGGAGAGCCGGCGCGGGCACGGGCCCTTCGCCTACCCTGTAGCGCCTCGGACGTTTCTGAGGCAAGGGGTGGCTGGTCATCGCGAGCGAAAGGATCCCCGTGGTGGGGCGTGTGAAGCATCGCCCCGGCAGCACCGATGGGCACCTGCATCAGGGGGTACATCGGAAACGTGGGCTGGCAAGAGCCCTCTCGACGCCGCGCTCAGGCCTGAGCGGGGTATGTCCGTAGCGAAAATGATGGAGAGACCGATACCACCGCGTATGTTGCGCCCACGCCGGCGGCGGAGAAGTTGGCTCGTGCGCGTGCTCCTCGGCATCCTGATTGTCGGGACAGGCATCGCGGCGGGAGCCATCTACCACCTCAGCCGGCCCTTCGTGACGCCCGGAGCAGGTCTGGGCGAGCAAGTCCGTGAGATCCGGATCGCGGCCACGAACCCGCGCGATGCCTTCCCGAACAAGAACCGGCTCCACATCCTGTGCCTCGGGATTGACGCCAACCACACACCACAGGGCATTATGCACACCAAGAATGCCCGCTCCGATACCATCTTCGTCATCAGCCTGGATCTGGACGCGAAGCGCGTGGGTATGCTCTCGGTGCCGCGCGACACGCGCGTGGAGTTTGCTTATGGCCGGGGCACCGACAAGGTCAACGCGGCGCATGCCATCGGCGGCGTTCCCCTTGCGAAGGCCACCGTGGAGCAGTTTCTCGGCGTCGAAATCGACCACTACGTCGTCATCAAGATGTATGGCACCAAGAACATGATCGATGCCATGGGCGGCGTGGTCATCGATGTCGAGAAGGATATGGACTATGACGACAACTGGGGCAACCTGCATATCCACCTGAAGAAGGGCCGACAGCGCCTCGATGGGGAGCAGGCGGTGGGCTATGCGCGTTTTCGCCACGACGCCGAGTCGGATTTCGGACGCATGCGCCGCCAGCAACAGCTTGTTAAGGCCGTTGCCCGGCAGTTGATGACGCCCTCCACGCTGATCAACCTGGATAAGCTGGTCGATACGGCGATGGAGAACACCATCACGGACCTCAGCCGCTCCCAGATCCTTGCGCTGGCACATCTCTTCTACAATGTGCCCCCGGAGAGGATCTACACCGGAACCATCGCCGGATACGATTACCGCGCCAGCAACGGCATCTGGTACCTTGACCCCAGCGAGAGCAAGAAGGAGGCGCTCGTGGGGTGGCTCCTTCGCGGTGAGGAGTGGTACCGGAATGGGCTGATCACGGTGCGCGTCCACAACGCGTCCGGCGTCAACGGGGTGGCTTCGACGCTGCGCGATATCCTCGCCGACCAGGGCTATCACGCGATCATTGGCCGGTCGGAGCGCGGGAAGCGGGAGCCCCTCACCCGCGTTATCGACCTCACTGGCAAGGCAGAGGCCGCTCAGGAGATCGCCCGTCTCCTCCCGAACGCCCGGGTGGATCAGCCCGCCGATGACGAGAAGCCCGAGGCCGGCGGTCCCGATATCCTGGTCAAGATTGGCACCGACTGCGCGAAGGCAATCGGCCGCCCCTCGTGATCAGGATACGAGCACGCCACAGGCGCACGATGAGAGGGCTGCCAGACGCCAGCGAGTGGAAGGAGGAGTGTCTTTGCCGAGCCACACCTCGCAAGCGCCTCTCCCGGTAGATACGATCTTCCAAGGCGATTGCCGGCAAGTGCTCCAGGAACTGCCCGAGGAGTGCGTGGACCTGGTCTTCGCCGATCCGCCCTACAACTTGCAGCTAGGAGAAGAGACGCTGCTGCGCCCGAACCTGACCCGGGTGGCCGGCGTGGATGATGCCTGGGACTCCTTCGAGAGCTTCGCGGAGTACGACGCCTTCACCGCGGAGTGGCTGCGCGCTTGCCGCAGGGTGATGAAGGAGACGGCGACGCTCTGGGTGATCGGCTCGTATCACAACATCCATCGCGTGGGTGCCCTCCTTCAGGATACGGGCTACTGGATTCTGAACGAGATCGTCTGGATCAAGCGGAACCCGATGCCGAACTTCCGCGGCGTGCGCTTCACGAATGCCCATGAGACGCTGCTGTGGGCCAAAAAGTCGGAGCGGCAGAAGCGCTATACCTTCAACTATCGGCTGATGAAGCAGCTGAACGGGGGCACGCAGATGCGCAGCGACTGGCTGATTCCGGTCTGCCGGGGGGAAGAGCGCCTGCAAGTCGATGGTCGAAAGCTACACTCCACACAGAAGCCGGAGGAGCTGTTGCGCCGGGTGATCCTCTCCTCCTCCAACCCGGGCGATGTGGTGCTGGATCCCTTCTTTGGCACCGGCACCACGGGCGCGGTGGCCAGGCGTCTTGGCCGGCGCTGGATCGGCATCGAGCGCGATGAGACCTACATCGAAGCGGCGCGCGCGCGCATCGAGGCGGTGCAGCCCGAGGAGCTTCCCGATAGCAGTGTGGTGGAACGGCGGTCCCTGCCGCGTATCCCCTTCCCCACCCTCGTAGCCGAGGGGCTCATTCCACCCGGGACAACCCTGCACTTCAACCGTCGCCCCGACATCACCGCGCTCGTTCTCCCCGACGGTCGGGTGCGTCTGGGCGACGAGGCGGGGTCGATCCACGCGATGGGCAGGCGCGCCGGCCAGCTTCCCGCGTGCAATGGATGGGAGCACTGGTACCTGCGCGAGCCGGCCACGGGTAAGATGTCGCCCATCGACGACGTGCGCGAGGCGTATCGCCGCCGGAACCAGCCCGAGAGTGGCGGCGCCTGACCCGCCCCTGCCCGGACTCGCAACGGGGCAGCCGACCTCACCCTTCCCCCGCGACCCTTTGCCGCGCTCCTATGGCTGGCCCATCACGTCGCGCCACCAGGAATAAGTGTCCGGCTGCTGCGCCTGTGGCTGCGGCTCCGGTTGTGGTGGCGGGGCCTGGCCGCTCCAGGAGAGCTCCTGGCAGTCGGGACACTGTGCGACGGACCGGAAGAGGCGGCGGTGCTCCTCGCGTTTCTCGTCACTCTCTTGCAGGTTGATCCATTCCCGCCGTTGCTCCATGTGCTTGGCGCAGAGCACGAATGGGCGGCGCACTCCACTCGGACGCTCCGCTCCTGCCTCGGGCTGCGCGTCTGGCGCTGTACCGATAGCCGACCGCGTATTGAACACCAAACTCCCCTTTCCCCCCGGCGCTGGGACGGACGCCCCTGGCGTGCCCTCGACAGCATCGTTCCCTCGCGCGACCGCGTCAAACAAGGCATCAGGGGACGAGCAGATATGGTGCCAATGTGCTGCCACGCCCCCCAACCCTCCCCCGGGCAACTGGGATGAGAGAGAGGGAACAAAGTAGCGGTACGCGTCGTCTCAAGAAACGGAAGGCTCGTCAGGAGAGCCCGAACGCCGAAAGCCATCTGAGGCTGGCGGCGCTTGGCTAAAAGCCGCCGTGCGCTTCGTGTAGGCGTGCGGCCGGGCGGTCCGAAAAGGCAAACCCGAGGAAACGAGGGGGCGCAAAACAACGGGTCTACGTCGGCAGCCGCGTTCGCGGCGCCGATATGACAGCCGGGTTGCCGAAGAACTCGCGAGCAGAGAGCCCTTTTTAGGAGGGCCCGCTACCGGAAACTCGGCCATCCGGCAGCGGGCCTTTGTTGCTTCTCAGATGCAGCGCCGTTGAGCGCGGGACGACGATGGATCCGTGGGTGGCATGCGTGGGAGGAGCCGCGTCGCGGATGGAGTCGCGAGAGCGAGTGGTAGGAGAGCATAACGGGTTTTTCTCCGGAAGCGGGTGGTAGGGTCTATGGTAGGTTTGCTTCCGGCAGGTCGTGGTTGGGCAAGTGGTAGGTCTCTCCATCAACGCGGCGCATGAAGTGATCCATCAAGTAGTCGGTTCCGTCACGCAACAGTGCGCAGGAAGCAACAAGGTTTGCACGGGGTGCCCGGGGTGACGGGCACCCTGTGCCCCGCCGCATCACCGCTCACTCCTTGGGATTCCGAGGGAGAATCCGAAGCCTCGAACGCCGCAGGACAACCCGGCGCGCGGGCGAGCACCAGGCCCATGCGTGTCCATCCTCTTCATCCGTGCTACCCTCGCATTGACTTCCCCTCCGCCTATCTGATATGATTCCCTCGGAGACACCCTTCGTGGCCTGTTCAAGAGGCCGCTCACCCGAGAGGCGCCGAGGAGGCCGGAGCCATGCCTCGCTCTTCTCTCCCTCTCCATCAGGGGCTTGCCAGAGATTCTTTTGGCCCGAGCGCCGGGTGCGAGCGATGGGGGTGCTCGCCCGGAGAGGAGATTCCGTCCGTCGTGCTCGCAGGCAGGTCCATCACCCCCAGACGCCATCCGCGCGCCTCATCGCTTCGTGCGGCTCTCTTTGCCGGCCTGCTCGCCCTGGTGGCGACTCCGGGCCAAGCCGCCGACCCCGAGCGGACTCCGCCGGCACAGCAGCCGGCCGGCGCTCAGGCGCCTGTTCCCTCGCGGATCACCCGACAGATCGCGCCTGGGATCCAACATGTGCAGGTCGTGCGCGAGAGCCAGGAGCAACCGCTCGCTGCCCACCTCCTCCGTGCCGATCTCAAGCAGCCAGGGTGGCGGCTGGAGGTCCGGTCGGCCAAAGAGAGAATCGTTACCGCGGATCCCACGCGCGGGCGTGATGTAGTGGGAAGGCTTGCCGCGCGCACCGGCGCACTCGCCGCGATCAATGGGGGCTTCTTCGCCGGCACGGGGGATCCCCTCGGCCTCCAGATCAGCGATGGCGAGCTGATCAGCGAGCCCTACCCGGGACGGAGTGGCTTCGGGATCACCCGCGATGGGCGCGCCCTGTGGGGACCCGTGCGCTTCTCCGCCACGATCAAAGTTGGCGGCCGCTCCTTCCCCATCCACGGGGTGAACCGGCCTCGCGGCGCGAACGAGCTGATCCTCTTCACTCCCCGCTTCGCGGAGCGCTCTGGCACCAATCCCTTTGGCGCCGAGGTGGTGGTCGAATGGTTGAGTGGCCCGCTGCGCGCCGGCGTCAAGGTGGAGGGAACCATCTCAGACACGCGCTTTGGCCAGGGAAACACTCCGATTCCCATGGATGGCCTTGTCCTCTCCGGGCACGGCGCCGCCGCGAACTTCCTCAAAGCCGCGAACACCGGCGATGCCGTGTGCGTGGAGATCCACCTGATCGGCGAGGGGGGCGAGAGCTGGGACGGGGCATGGCAGGCAATCGGAGCCGGCCCCCGTCTCCTCAAGAACGGTGCCGTCTGCCTGAAGCCCGGTGCCGAGGGCTTCAGGAGTGATGTCCTTCAGGGGCGTGCCCCCCGCAGCGCGGTCGCCATGACGCGTGACGGTAAGCTGCTGCTCGCCGCCGTCGATGGACGGCAGATGGTGAGTGGCGGATTGACCCTCCTCGAGTTGGCCGAATGGTTGCGCGATGAAGGCGCGGTCGAGGCAATCAACCTGGATGGCGGCGGCTCAACGACGCTTGCCCTGCGCCAGCTCGTGGTCAACCAGCCTTCCCAGGGGACCCAGCGTCCTGTCGCGAATGCCCTGGTGATCGCTCTCGATCCGCAGCCGGCGGCCGAAGAGGGGGAGCTCGCCTTGCTTGCGCCCGAGGGCATGGAACCGGTTGAAGACGCGCTCGTGATGCCCGCGGGCACCCGGGTGCGCTTCCGCGCGGCGAAACGCCTCCCGGATGGCACCTGGCAGGATCTCCCCGAGGATGCCGTCACCTGGTCGCTTGAGGGTCAGGTGGGGTTGCTGACCCAGGATGGCGCGCTTTTGCCGATGCGCGCCGGCACAGGCACGGTGGCGTTCTCTACCGGCCGGCAGGTCGCGCGGGCGCGCGTGAGGACGGTGGCGGGACCGCCTGCCGCGGTCACCACTCGCTTCGAGGCGCCGCCCGCCCTGGGAGAGCCAGCGACCATATGGGCCTGCGTACGCGATGCCTACGGCAATCCTGTGACGGGTATCAAGGTTACACTGGGCTACGCGACGGCCGACGGCGCTCAGGCGGTGGCGCGAGAGACGGATGCGCAGGGCGAGGCGCGGTGGGCCCTCCCGCTGGCGTCGTTGCTTCCCGACGCGCCGGTGACGGTGGTTGCCGGGACGGCCGAAGCCGTCTCGGTGGAGGTGCCAGCGGCTGCATTGGCTCCGACCGGCACGAAGCCGGCGCCGGAGGGTGGCGCCGGAGAGGCCGCGAAGACGGTTGTGACTCCTGACAAGGAGCAGTGAGCGTGGATCAGGGCCAGGTGCGCGGATGCGACCACGCCGGTTCGTCCGCGCGCGGTTGCATGGAGCAAGAGGGCGTTTGAAAATTCGAACTGGCATGGCTCTCGCGGCGGTATCGGGCGCGATGGCATTGGCGATTCTCATTCGCGCGCATTGGCCGGTACCGATCCGCGATGTCTTGATTGATACGGAGCGGTTTGCGGGAAGACGCATTACCGTGCGAGGGGTGGCGGCTCACTGCTTTCAAGTGCCTCCTCGAGGCCGAGGTATCTTCCGTGTTCAAGACCGCACCGGGAAGATTCTCGTGGTCACCGATAAGAGCGTGCCGCCTCCGGGAGGGCGGGTCACCACTCGTGGCTGGGTGCAACAGAGCAGGGTGTATGGTACCGTGATCGTGACTGGCCGGAGGGAACTAGAATGAGCGATGTGATCAAGCGTCATGACCTCCTGGAGTCGATCCGGCCCCTGATCGACCAGCTCGACAGCGAGGGGCTTGATATTCTACAGGAGTGGGTTCAGGAGCTGAAGCTGGCGCGCATCCGGCAGGCCGCGAGTGGCGGTGCCGTGTCGCCGGCTCCAGGAGGCACGGCAGACGCCCGGGAGGAGTTCAGGGAGTTGCTCCGGCAGTGGGACAGCAAGAAGTAGCCACCCGCCGGCGAGCACTCTCGGTGGAATACGCGTGCGCTTCTGGCGAACTGCCATATGGGAAACCCCCTGAAGGGGCACATCGGGCAACGCCCGGCGATGGGCGGGTAACGCGAGGGGTTGCGTTCCACTAAGGAGAGGGGCGACATGGCGCTGAACAGAAGACTGTGGCGGGTGATGCGAGGCATGGGCCGCTCTGTTGGGACTTCCCTGCGTCGGTCAGACCGCGCCCAGCGGGATGCGCGCGAGGAGGTGGAGCAGGCCTGCGCGGAGATGGAAGCTCGGGCGGAGATGGAGGCCTGGGCCCAGGCCGGCGGCGCGCCGCCTCCGATGGCAACGCCCCAGGAGCTGAGACTGCCGGAGGCGCCCTCCGTAGAAGAGCGCAGCCCGAAGGGCCCCCCCACGCTGGATCTGGGCCCGCAGGCGAAGAGCCCTCCACCCGGTCTGGCCGCATTGGCTTCGCATTACGCGACGCTCGACTTGCCGCCAACCGCCAATCTGGAGCAGGTGGGGCGGGCTTACCGCAGGCTCAAGGCGCGGTGCAATCCGGAGCAGTTCTCGGACGATCCCGTCCAGCAGGCACGCGCTCGTCAGGAGGAAGCGCGCCTCGACGAGGCCTATCTCACGCTCCGCAAGGCGCTTGCTCGCGAGCGCCGACTCTGAAAGGGAGGGGGAGCCCGAAGGGCTTTTCAGAGAAGCAGCGCGGCGCTGAAGCGCCGCGCGCGGGTGAGCGCCGGCCCTGCGTCTGGAGTACGTGGGCCCTTTCGTTGACACCCTTTCGGCTTTTCGCTATACTACGAGAGGGGGAACAAGCCCCCGCTACAGGAAGGGATACTTGCATGGAACTCGGCAGATTGCTCACGGCGATGGCCACGCCCTTTGATTCAGATCTCAATGTGGACTATAAAGCCGCCGAGCGCCTGGCACAACACCTGATCGAGACCGGAACGCAGGGAATTGTGGTCAGTGGGACCACGGGTGAGTCGCCGACGCTGACAACGGCTGAGAAGCTGGAGCTTTTCAAGGTCGTCAAAGGTGTGGCCGCGGGCAAAGCTGCCGTCATTGCCGGCACCGGCAACTACAGCACCGCCGAGAGCATCGAGCTCTCACGCCAGGCCGAGAAGATCGGCGTTGATGCGGTGATGCTCGTGGCGCCCTACTACAACAAGCCTTCCCAGGAGGGCCTCTACCAGCATTTCAAAGCGGTTGCGCAGAGCATCTCCGTTCCGGTCATCCTCTACAATGTGCCTACGCGGACGGTGACCAATATCGAGCCGCAGACGATCATCCGCCTCTCGGAGATACCGAATATCACGTCGGTCAAGGAGGCGAGCAAGAACCTGGAAGCCGTGGCGGAGATCCGGGCGAATACGCCGCCATCGTTCCTGATCTACAGCGGGGACGACGGGGTGACGCTGCCGATCATGGCCATCGGTGGACATGGCATCATCAGCGTGGCAGCCCACCTGGCGGGCAAGCTGATCCGTGAGATGGTGGATAAGTTCGCTGCCGGCGACACCGCCGGGGCTCTCGCACTCCACCTGAAGCTGATGCCCCTCTTCAAGGGGATCTTCGTGACGACCAACCCCGTGCCAGTGAAGTATGGCCTGAACCGCATCGGGGTTCCCGTCGGTGGCGTGCGCCTCCCGCTGGTTGAAGCCAACGAGAAAGAGCGAGCCGTGGTGGACGCGGCCCTGCAGGGATTGGGACTGATCTAGACCAAGGAGGAGGGGCCTGGATGCCCAGGCCGGGTTCTCGGGCCCCTGCTTCCTTTTGCCCCATTCGGGATCGGGGGTGCGGCGTTGCGAGCGGTGCTCCTGATTGCGTTTAGCTTGATCTTTGGCTCTCTTGCGCATGGAGACGGCGCGCCCAACACGGCCGCCTCCGATGAACCGCGCGTCACGCTCTCCTTTTCGGGAGCCGACCTCCTCGAAACCCTCTACCGCCTCTTTCAGGGAACCGGCTTCTCCTATGAAGCCCCCCGAAACACGCCCGAGACATTCTCCGTCGATCTGGAGAACGTGCCACTGGAGACGGCGCTGCGCGTGGTGCTGGAACCGCGTGGCTTTACCTTCGCGCGCGAGGGCCGCCTCTACCGGATTGCCAGGCGCGAGGGGCATCGGAGCGTCAGCGAGCAACTGGAGGAGGAGGAGCGCGCGCTGGAGCGCCGGCGCATCATCGAGTCGATCCAGCGTCTCCCACGAAGGGAGCCCCGCCCGCGCGTGCGCTTCGCGCATGCGCCCGCATTGGCCGGGTTCGCGCCGCGTCCCGTGACCGGGATGCCTCCCGGCACCTATCTCAACGGCTCTTGGGCCGTGCCCGCTGTGACCCCATATCCGCGCCGCGTCCAACCTGCGCCGCCGCAGAGCGGATCGCAGGCGCTGCGCCTTGGCCCGCTCACACTCCCCCTCCCGGAGGGCTTCCGCCTGCTGCCGGGCGGCGGCTTCGAGCTGGCGCTTCCGGCGGAAGGCACGACTTCTATCCAGGGGCCTCTCGGCTCCTACACCATCCCCTTCACCGCGCCCGGCATCGTCATCCGCCGGCGCTAGGCAAAGCATGCCCTTGCCCGGGCGAGATCGCGATCTCCCCTCCCCTATCTAGACAGGACCCGGTTTCGGAAGAGCGTGAGGAAGCGTTCGGCATCAATGCCGGTGCAGACGCGGGCATTGGTGTGCGTGCTCCTCCCGGGCCGCAAGTCGGCCACTGTCTGCCCCAGGGTGAGATCGCCGGCAGTCTCCACCTGCACATAGGCCTCCACGCTCTCCAGAAGCGTCGGGTCAATGGCGAGCGCGACCGTGATCGGGTCGTGCAGGTAGCACCCTGCGAAACCATCCTGCTCGATGTGATACTCGGTGTACTCGCGGGTGACGTCGCGCACGAAGCGCGCCAGCCGACCTTCCACCTCGATGGCATTCACCTCGCTTTGCATCAGGCAGACCTGGTGAGTCACGTCGAGGGGCACCAGGGTGACCGGCACGCCGCAATCGAGCACTATCTGCGCGGCGTGAGGGTCCACGAAGATGTTGAATTCCGCGACGGGGGTGGTGTTGCCATAGACGCGAAAGGCGCCCCCCATGATCAGGATCTCGCGCAGCCGGCGCATCCGGGCCGGGTTGCGGATGATCGCCCGGGCGACGTTGGTCAACGGCCCGGTGGCGATGAGCGTCAGTTCGTCCGGGAAGCGGCCGATGGTGTCGAGGAGCAGATCCACACCGTGGCGCGGCTCGAGGCCCAGGCGCGGCTCCGGGTAGCGGCGCGACCCATCTGGCTCAAGGATCCGGGTGACCCCGCCCAGGCCATCGCCCCCATGCACCTCCAGGGCGGTGAAGAGCGGACGCTCGATGGGATTCGCTTCGCCCTTGGCAACGGGCGGGAGCGCGTCTTGCGCCAACTGCTCCAGCGTGAGCAGGGTGTTCCGCGCAGCGTGATCGACCTGGGTGTTGCCGCCTACCGTGGTGATCGCCTCGACCCGCAGCTCGGGGGAGCGCATCGCCAGCAGGATCGCGAGGCTGTCATCGACGCCGGTATCGCAATCGAGGAGGATCGGCTTCATTCGCATCACTCTCGCAGTCCGGCGGCATGCCAGGCGCCTCTCAAGGCCGTGGCGGTCGTGCGGGCGGCCTCCTCGGCGGGCATCTCGCGCACCCGCTGGCTGAACGGCTCCGGCGTCACCGGGCCGTCATAGCCGGCGGCCTCCAGCGTGCGCAGGAAGCCGGGCAGATCGATGACGCCCGTCTCGCCTGGCAGGCAGCGCACGTTGTCGATTTGGTCATCGTTCGCCACCCCAGCGGGAGCGTCGTTCACGTGGACGTAGACGATCTGGTCATTCGTCACGTGGTCGAGCTCGGCCAGCGTGCCGTGCGAAGTGTACCAGTGCCAGGAATCGAGGAGAAGCCCCACGTTTGGGCCAATGGCGGCGCAGAGGGCAAGCATCCCATCCAGGGTGTGGATGAAGCCATACTTCTTGCCGTTGCGCTGCGTTTGGGGACCGATGAACTCCAGGGCGAGGCGGCAGCCATGCTCCGCGAGGATGCGCGCGATGGGCTGGAAGCGCGCGACATGGAAGTGGAAGTTCTCGTAGAAGGCGCGCTCGTCGGAGGCAGACGGGATCCACTGCGTCACCCGGGTGGCGCCGATGGCCTGTCCGAGGGCCGCGAGCCGCCCCAGGTTCGAGAGGCCCTGCTGGTACTCCGACTCATTGCCGCGCCAATTCACGGGCAACCCCCACCCGCCGGGGCGCACCCCCGCCGTGGCGAAGAGCTCGCGGACGGCATCGACCGAGCTTTCCGATGCGATTTGCTCTACCTCGCCGATGGCAATGTCAACGCCCCCGAAGCCATGCGCGCTTGCCAAACGGACTGCCTCCGGCAGGGAAGCGCGGATGCCGATGGCGCCGGGCGAAAGATTCATGAACATGCTGCTCTCCTCCGAGTGCTTCGCGCGGGCCGGCATTCCGGCCATCTGCTGCTCTGTTTCGCCCGGAACGCTGCTCTCCCTGCCCCGTCACGCCAGATTCCGACGCTGCGGACATTAGACGAGTATACCCGCTGAGGGAAGAATGCAAACAAATACGTGGAACCGCCCTGATTCGAGGGGGTCCTTTTTTGCACGGGGCGCAATTGGGGCGCCCCAATCCATTTGTTGCGCACCGAGTGCCGACTGCGGGGGCTCGGAGCGTGCATTGATAGCCTACCAGAAGGGGGAACCGTCTGTTGACACCCATGAAGACTCGCGACAGTGAGTCTATCGCAAGCGACCACCAGCGGCTTCGGACCACTGATAGGATCTGCAGCTTCCTATCCACACGTTCGCATTGGCTCAAGCGGGTTGCGGCGCCGTTGGCGCTGAGTATCGGCCTGCTGGGAGCCGGGGCACTCGGTCCCAGTGAGACCACGGGCAGCAGTTCGATTACAGCGGCGCTTTCATCGACGCTTGGATCGCCTGCTGCGGCTGCCACGAAGAGCAAGCGCGATCGGCTTGTATCGCGCGGCACCGTCAGTATGACGACGATCAACCGGATCATCCTCCAGGCTTCGCGCCGCTACAAGGTGGATCCCGCGCTGATCCGTGCGATTGTGCGTGCCGAGTCGCGCTTTGATAACCGAACTCTCTCGCACGCGGGAGCGATGGGCCTGATGCAGTTGATGCCGGAGACGGCACGCAACCTGGGGGTCACCAATCCCTGGGACCCGACCCAGAACATCATGGCGGGCACGCGCTTCCTGCGCTGGCTGCTCGATGAGTTTGGGAGCACCCGGCTTGCTGTCGCTGCCTACAACGCGGGCCCTGGCGCCGTGAAGCGCCACGGCGGCGTGCCTCCCTACGCCGAGACTCAGAAGTACGTGAAGAAGGTGCTCGCGTACCGAGCCAAAGGGGGGTAACTGCCGCACCTATCTCGGTTCGGGCGGAGTGCCCGGAGCGT
>DUUU01000432.1 GCA_012841485.1 Armatimonadota bacterium | reverse complement strand
GTCACGGCCCTGGCGGAGCAGCTCACCCATCTCCGGCGCGAGACGACCGGGCGGTTTCAGGACGCGGTGGAAGCGGAGCTGGCTGCCCTGGCGATGGAACAGACGCGCTTCCGCGTGGCGCTGGAGCCGGCCGCGCTTGGCCCCACCGGCGCCGACCGTGCCGAGTTCTTGATCTCGCCCAACCCCGGCGAGCCCCTGAAGCCGTTGGCGCGAACCGCCTCCGGGGGCGAGCTGTCGCGCACCATGCTCGCACTCAAGTCGATCCTGGCACGGGTGGACCGCGTGCCGACCCTCATCTTCGACGAGGTGGATGTGGGCATCGGCGGGCGCACGGCCCACGTCATCGGAGAGAAGCTAGCGGCTTTGGGGAAGGAGAAGCAGGTCCTCTGCGTCACCCACCTGCCCCAGGTGGCCAGCCGGGGCGATCTCCATTTCACGGTCCGCAAGGAGATCCAGGGAGAGCGCACGGTGATCCGCCTCTGCCGCCTCACGGATGAGGAACGTGTGGACGAGTTGACGCGGATGCTGGGCGGCCAGGAAGACTCGGCGATGGCCAGAGAACACGCGCGTGAGATGCTCTCGCGCTCGTCCACGGGAGCGGGGCGCTGATGCGTCTTCCCCTGGCGCGAGCCATTCGGGGCGTCGGCCGCCCCGGACGAAAAACGAAGAAGCTCATCCCCCTCTTGCGCCGGGGCGATATTGCGATCATCGATCACCCCGATATCGATATCGTCTGTGCCAACGCGCTCATCGACCGGCGGGTGGCCGCTGTCGTCAACTGCGCCGTCTCGCTCACCGGCCGCTACCCGGCAGCCGGCCCGGGCGCGATCCTGGCGGCAGGCATCCCTATCTTTGACAGCGCCGGCCCGGAGCTGATGGAGAGCATTGCCCCCGACACGATGATCGAGATCCGCGAGGATGGGGGAATCTATGAGGGCGGCCGCCGCATTGCCGTGGCCCGGCCCTTCACTCACGCGCTCCTGGAGGAGGCGCTGGCACGCGCGCGCGCCAACATCTCCGTCGAGATGGAGGCGTTCGTACGCAACACCCTCGACTACCTCTCCGAGGAGTGGCCGCTTCTCTTTGATGAGCACGCGCTCCCCGAGCTTCGAACACGCATCCATGGACGCGACGTCCTCATCGTGGTCCGGGGTGAAGGCTACCGCGAGGATCTCCAGGCGATCCTCCCCTACGTCCGTGATAAACGGCCGGTTCTCGTGGGCGTGGATGGCGGCGCCGACGCGCTCCTGGAGATGCGCCTGCGCCCCGATATCATCCTCGGCGACATGGATTCCGTGAGTGACGAAGCCCTGCGCTGTGGCGCGGAGGTGATCGTCCACGGTTACCCGCGCCCGCTGGCCTCCGCAGAACCGGAGGATGAGGCCGCCCAAGCCCCGGGCCTGGTCCGAACGCGCAAGCTGGGAGTCCCCGCGTCCGTGCTCCGAGCCCTCGGCACCAGCGAGGATGTCGCGATGATCCTCATGGAGCGCAAGGGCGCGCGACTGATTGTCCTGGTCGGGTCTCACTTCTCGCTGCAAGACTTCCTCGACAAGGGGCGCAAAGGGATGAGCAGCACCTTCCTCTCACGCCTGAAGGTGGGCTCCATCCTCGTCGATGCCAAGGGCGTCAGCCGCCTTTACCACCGTGGCTGGCGCATCCTGGATATCGTGTGGCTGCTCGTCGGCGCCGTCACGCTCACGCTCGTCATCCTCTCCGTGAGCGACAGCGCGCGCGCCTTCATCGATCTCCTGGCCGTCCGTCTCCAGCTCTGGCTGCGCCATCTCTAGCCCAGGCGCTGACTCGTCACTCGCTCGCGCTTCAGGACCCTGTCTCGGGCCAGGGAGTAGTTTAGGAGTCGGCGAACTAGGTGACAAAGAGATCTGCGGTGAGTGGCAAGTGAGGCGGAGTTGATCGAGCTAAGATATCACGTGGCGAGTCTCGTGGCGGTCTTCCTGGCGTTGGCCGTGGGGATCCTGATCGGATCGTCGATGGTGGGCACGCCTTCGGTGGAGAGCCAGATCCGGCGCCTGAAGAGCGGGTTTGATCGAATTCAGGCGGAGGATCGCCGCCTGCGCGCCGAGAATGAGGAGCTGCGCGGGCAAGCACGCCTCCTCGAGAACGCCTTGCGGCAGACGGTCCCCGCGGTGGTGCAGGGGCGTCTCGCCGAAAGGCGGATCGGCCTGATCATCACCGGCCAGGGGATCGATGCCAGTCTGGTGCGAGAGACAAAGTACCTGCTCGCCACGGCGGGCGCCTCGGTCGGCTCGATCACCACCTTGCAGGGGCCGCTACTTCCAGAGAACCCGAACAGCCGCCAGATCATCCTGACGCGCAGTGGGATTGATACTCAGGACACTACGCGCGCGGAAAGACAACTGGCGGCGCGCATCACGCGCGCCATCGTGCGGGGCAACGAACCGGATCTGCTGCGAGTGATCGGAGAGTTCTCGCCCGGCCTCGCCTTGGATGGCGACTATGCGCTCCCCATCGATGCCGTCACGCTGATCGCGGGCGATGCCACGGAGGAGCAGGCCCAGGCGATGTCCGACGGCACCTCCATCCAGGCGCGGATCGCGGACGTGCTTCGCGAAGAGGGGATCGCCGCGGTGGCGTGCGAGCGCGCGGAGTGCCCCCTCTCGCTGATGGCGTACTTCGCTCGCTACAGCCTGACGACCGTCGATAGCCTCGACACCGCTGTCGGGAAAATCGCCCTGGTGCTGGCACTGGCAGGGAAGCAAGGCCACTATGGCACGAAGCCCTCGGCGGCCCAGGTCCTTCCCGATCTCGATCTGGAGCCGATGCCTAGGGGCGAATCTCCAGCTCGTTCACTACCGCGTGCACCCCAGGAACCCGGGCAGCCGCGCGAGTCGCTGCTTCTCGCGCCCGGGCGTTCGGGGCGCGCCCCCGCAGGTAGATGACCCCCTCTTCCCGAGAGACCTCGATCCACTGCGAGCGCACCTGCTCGTCTTCCAGGAGCGATTCCTCCACCAGCTCAACCAGATCCGCCTCGGCGCCGCCGCCTTTCTGGTAGCCCATCCCCTGCTCCTGTTCCCCGCGATTGCCCATGCGTGGCCTGCGGACCCCGCCGGCGCGCCCTGGCAAGGCGCTCCTTCCACCAGACGGGTGCTCACTACGGGCGCCCCGATCCGCATCCAGGCCATGACGGGCGCCCGGTCCCTGTGAATTGGAAATGGTGTTACCCGAACCGATATCCGGCGAAACAGGCATGGCGGCCAGGCCGGCAGGCAAACAGGCCGCTGCCCTCAAAGGCAAGCGGCCTGTGCAAGCACGCCACGCTTTTGTGGCGGGATTGACCGGCGTCAGGGGGCGGCGATCCGCTCGGGAGTAGCCTGCCCCTGTCGCGGGCTGGTCTCCTCAGCGGCGGGCGCGGCTTCCTCTGGCTCGAGGACCCAATCGAGCACGCGACGCACCGTATCCGCATACTCGATCTGAATGCTCTGGCGCACCTCCTCCGGCACGTCCTCCAGCATATCCTTGCGGTTGCGCTCCGGAAGAATAACCCGCTTCAGGCCAGCACGGTGTGCCGCGAGCACCTTCTCCTTGATGCCACCCACGGGGAGAACACGGCCGGTGAGCGTGATCTCGCCGGTCATCGCCACATCACTGCGCACGCGCCGGCCGGTGGCGAGCGAGGCGATGGCGGTCGCCATTGTGACGCCCGCGGAGGGTCCATCCTTCGGGATCGCCCCCGCCGGCACATGAACGTGGATGTCGTTGCGCCGGAAGAAGGTGGCATCGATCCCTAGTTCGGCCGCGTGCGAGCGCACGAAGCTGAGCGCTGCCTGGGCCGACTCCTTCATCACATCGCCCAACTGCCCGGTCAGCATCAGCGAGCGCCCGCCGGGCATGGCGGTCGCCTCGATGAACATCACATCGCCGCCGACCGGCGTCCACGCCAGCCCCGTGGCGACACCCGCCTGCGAAGTGCGCTCCGCTATCTCCTCATATTCAAACCGCGGCACGCCCAGATAGCGGCGCACCGCCTCGCTGTCGATCACCGCCAGCTCGGTGCGGCCCTCGGCAAACTCGCGCGTCACCTTGCGGCAGACGGCGGCGACCTCGCGCTCCAGGTTACGCACGCCCGCCTCGCGCGTGTAGCCCAGGACGATGGCCCGGATCCCGTCGTCCTCCCAACGGATATGCTCGGGGGTCAGGCCATGCTCGCTCATCTGCTTGGGCACGAGGTGCCGGCGCGCGATCTGAAGCTTCTCCTGCTCCGTGTAGCCAGAAAGCTCGATGATCTCCATGCGGTCGCGCAGGGGTGGCAGAATGGTATCCAGCACGTTGGCGGTGGTGATGAACAACACCCGCGACAGATCGAACGGCACATCCAGGTAGTGGTCACGGAAGGTGCCATTCTGTTCCGGATCGAGCACTTCCAGGAGCGCCGAGGAGGGGTCGCCGCGGAAATCGGCGCCCACCTTATCGATCTCGTCGAGCATGAAGAGGGGGTTGTTCGAGCCGGCGCGCCGGATGCCCTGGATGATCTGGCCCGGGAGCGCGCCAATATAGGTGCGCCGGTGCCCACGGATCTCCGCCTCATCGCGGATGCCACCCAACGACATGCGGAAGAACTTGCGGCCGAGGGCGCGCGCGATGGACTTGCCGAGCGACGTCTTGCCTACGCCGGGAGGGCCGGCGAAGCAGAGGATCGGGTGGCGATGGCTCTCCGGGTTGAATTTGCGCACCGCCAGATACTCCAGGATGCGCTCCTTCACCTTCTCGATGCCATAGTGATCCGCATCGAGCACCTCGCGTACCTCGCGCATGTCGAGGTTGTCCTCGGTGCTGGTGTTCCAGGGGAGCGTGACGAGCCAGTCGATATAGGTGCGGGCGACAGTGTACTCCGCGGCTTGCGGCGGCATCTTTGAGAGGCGGTCCAGCTCGCGGTCCGCCTCCTTGCGTGCTTCCTCGGGCATCTCCGCGGCCTCGATCTTCGCGCGCAGCTCCTCGATCTCCGCGGTGCGCTCGTCCGTTTCGCCCAGCTCCTTCTGGATCTGCTTGAGCTGCTCGCGGAGGTAGTAGTCACGCTGCATCTTCCCGAGCTCGGTATGCACCTGCGACTGGATCTTCGTCTGAAGCTCCAGAATCTCCAGATCGCGGTTGAGCAGCGAGGCGAGCCGACGCAGGCGCTCGCGCACGTCGATGATCTCCAGCAGCTCCTGCTTCTCCTGGATCGGCATGCGAATGTGCGCGCAGATGAGATCCGCCAGGACGTGAGCTTCCTGTACATTCTGCGGGATCGCTTGCAGCTCATCGGGCAGATCGGGCGAGAGCGAGACGACCTTCTGGAAGAGGGCGCCCACGCTGCGGCGCAGCGCCTCCATCTCCATCTGCGCATCCGGGGGAAGCTCTGCCTCTGGGGTGTCTTCTGGAAGCACGCGCACGCGCACGCGCAGGTACGGCTCTGTCTGCAAGCACTCCAGGATCTCGATGCGCCGGAGCCCCTGCACGATGAGGCGGACGCCCTCGGGCAGCTTCAGCATCGTGTGGATGACGGCGGCCGTGCCGATCCGATAGACGTCATCCAGCGTCGGCTTCTCGATCTCGGGCGACTTCATCGCCACCGTACCGATCACCCGGCTCCCTGATACCGCGGCATCATCGATCAGCTTGACGGAACTCTCGCGCGATACGGCCAGGGGGACCACCACCACGGGAAAGAGCACGGTGTCGCGCAGCGGCAGCAGGCTCAACTCCTCCGGAATGCTGACGCCGCTCTCTTCACCACCCGTTGGGGTTGGGGTCTGTCCCTCGTTTACATCCATCGCCTATCCTCACTGACTCATAAGCCTCAGTTCATGGGCCGGCTGTCACTTCCCACTTCCGCCGTCAGGGCGGTCGACCGCTTGGCGGGTCATTCTCCGGTGACGGGAATCGTGTGTACCACAGAGCGCTCTGCTCGGGCCACCTTGGGCAAGATGACAATCAGGAACCCGTCCTTGTAACTACCGGTGATCTTCTCGCGATCGACGACCACGCCCCCCGGCAGCGGAATGCTGATCTCAAACGGCCCGAAGTAGATCTCAAAACGGTACCAACGCACGCGGCCGACGCACTCGTCGCAGTCCTCCACGCGTTGGCCGCGGATGGTGAGCACGCGCCCATCCGGAGAAAGATCAACACGCACATCAGAAAGCGAGCCTGTGTCCGGATCGACGCGCAAACCGGCGGCCTCGACCTTGACGACCAGGTTGCGCTCCGTCTCGTACACATCCGTGCGAGGCTGCCAGAAACGGCCTGGCACCGGCATCGGGTCGAAGAAGCCGCGCCACCCTTCGGTCAGGCGCTCCATCTCTTTCTCCATCTGCCGGATGACGTCTTCATAGCGTGTAAAGCTCATCGCGCCCTACCCATCCTCTTGAGTGTGATTGAACTCCGCTCTTCCCGATGGCGGCCCGGCCGCCCATTCGGCCGGCTTCCAGCCGCCCGGCGCTACCGCGCAGACCCCACGGCAAGGTGATTCGCCATCGCCCTTCATCTTAGCACATACGCAGTCGTACTTCAATACACCGCGCAACCGCAGGCCAAACCCCGCCACCTTGCGCCGTCGCACTCCAGACAGTTCGCTCTTGCCTCAAGAGCCGCGGGGAGGAGCAACAGGATGTCCTTACACGCGCCCCCCGGCGTCTTCTGCCAGACCACCGCGGGCGGCGCCCCTATGCAAGCAGGCGGCCCCAGAGCTTGCCCGGTGGCCGCCTGCGCCTATCCTACTGGCGCGCGGCACTACGCGATCTTCATCGTCTTGTTTGCCGCGGCCGCTTCCATCGCGGTGAGGATCACATCGAGGGCGCGATATCCCTCTTCGCCATCAATCGCGGGTTTCTTGCCGGCCTGGATCTCCGCCACGAACTGGTCCAGCACGCCGCTGGAGACCTGCTTCGTGTTCGTCGAGATCTCGCCCACCTTGTGCTGCTCCACATCGCCGTTGCGATAGCTCACGACGACGTTCCATACCGGATCGGTGCCGATGGAGAGCACGCCCTTCTCACAGTAGAGAACCGTCCAGTTGTCCTCGGCGCCATAGTTGGTCCAGCTCACCATGAGGGTGCCCAGGACACCCCCTCGCGTGCGCAGCGTGAGGACCGCGTTGTCGTCAATATCGATGAGCGTGCCATCGGGGTAGCGCTTGTTGAGGGTAGTGATCACCGCGCTCACCTCGGAGAACTCGTCGCCGAGGAGCCAGCGCATCAGGTCTGCCTTGTGAACGCCCAGATCACCCGTGACGCCCAGGCTGGCGATCCCCTTCTTGAAGAACCAGGTGCCGGCGTGGTTATCGACGCTCCAGAACTCGGGCCCGGGGTGCGCGAACGCGGTGCGGAAGGAGATCACCTTGCCGAGCTTGCCGCTCTCGAGGATCTCCTTGGCGCACACGTGCGGGGGCATCAGGCGCTGGTTGTGCCCGATCATCAGGTTCTTGCCTGCCTTGGCCGCGGCGTCGATCATCGCGCGCGCCTCCTCGCGCGTGGTCGCCATCGGCTTCTCGCACAGCACATGGCAGCCGGCCTTGAGCGCATCAAGCGTCTGCTGCGCATGGAGCGTGTTTGGCCCGCAGACCACCACCGCGTCGAGCTTCTCGGCCTCGAGCATCTGCTTATAGTCGGTATAGCCCTTCACATCATTCTTGGCAGCCACTTCCTTGACGCGCGCCGCGTTCGCGTCGCACACGGCAACGAGCGTGCAGTCGGGGTTGGCTTTCGCCTCAGGGATGTGCCGGCGCTGGCCGATGGCGCCCGCGCCGATGATACCGATCTTCAATGGGGTACCTGCCATGGGGATCTCCTACCTCTCTTATACGAAACCGCGAAGCGAGGCCGCGGCAGCTCCGGTCACATCTCCCGGCTGCCGGCCCTCGCGCCTTCGCATCTGGACTATCGCGAAAAGTGGATGGGGGCCGCGCCGCGCACGCCCGGCCCCCACCTACGGCTACACTTTCTCGAGCGACACCCACTGCCCGCTCTGAGCAGAACGCTCCACGGCATCGAGAACGAGCTGCACGCGCAGGCCGTCGCGGAAATCGGGCGTTGCCGGCTTGTCTTGAGCAATCGCCTCCAGCAGATCCACAACCTGGTGGGTGAAGCTATGCTCCCACCCGATAATGTGACCTGCGGGCCACCAGGCATCCACCCAGCGATGCTCGCCCCCCTCGGTGACCGAGATCGTGCGGAAGCCCTGGGCGTGGGCCGGATCGCGGCGAGAGTAGAACTCCAGCTCATTGAGGCGCTCTACGTTGAAGCGGAGGCTCCCCTCGCTCCCGTTGATCTCGAACATGTTGCCGTTGCGATGGCCCGGGGCAAAGCGCGTGGCCTCGAAAGTGCCGATCGCGCCGTTGGCAAAGCGCGCCAGAAAGATCGTGCCGTCATCCACGGTCACCGGAGCGCGCTCCTCGCTTCCGGTGGCGACGAGGCCGCTCATCGACGTGGCGACCGGGCGCTCCTTGATGAAGGTCTCCATGTGCCCGGTCACGGCGGCGATGTCGCCTACGAGGAAGTGGGCCAGGTCGATCGAATGGGCGGCGAGGTCTCCCAGGGCGCCCGAGCCCGCCTCGGCCTTGTTGAGGCGCCACACCAACGGAAACTCGGGGTCGACGATCCAATCCTGCAGATAGACCGACCGCCAATGGAAGATGCGGCCGATCGCCCCCTCGTCAATGAGGCGCTTGGCCAGCTGAATCGAGGGAAGCTTCCGGTAGTTGAAGTTGACGCAGTGCTTGACGCCGGCCTTCTCGGCCACCTGCGTCATCTCTCTCGCCTCGCCCACCGTCATCGCGAGGGGCTTCTCGCAGAAAACGTGCTTGCCCGCCTTGGCGGCGGCGATGGCGATCTCCGCATGCGACGTGTTCCCCGTCACGATATCGACGAGGTCGATATCCGGGCGGCGGATCACGTCTCGATAGTCGGTCGCGTAGCTCTCCCAGCCGAGCTTCTCCGCGGCCGCCTTCACACCCGCCTCGTCTCGGCCGACGAGGACCTTCATCACCGGTTCCACATCGAGGTCGAAGAACACAGGGGCCTGTCGAAACGCATTGCTGTGGGCCTTGCCCATGAACTTGTAACCGATCAGGGCTACGTTCACCTTCTTGGCCATGGCAACGGCTGGCCTCCTTTCTGTGGTGACAGAGGGGGGAAGCGGCTGAAACCGCGTCGCGTGGATTGTAGCATACTCCCCCGGCGTTTGTAAAGACGAATGCACCTCAAGCGGGCAGGCTTTGGGCGTTCGGCTGGAAACTTGCAGTCGGCTCTCCGAATGGCGAGCGGACGCCACCCGGTCCGATAGCGGGCGCCCGGCGGATGACGAGTCCGGCCGGCGCGGGCCAAGCCCGGTCACTCCGATCACCGGGAGGCGACCCGCGGGGCGGGAGGATGGAGGAGAGAGTGAGGAAGAGCACGACACAAGCGCCGGCCGCGCCTCTGATCCGCCTGGGAATCGTGTGTCTCCTGGGTCTGGTCGCGGCTATCGCCCCGTGCCGGGCGGATGCCGGGCCTGAAGGAGCGCCCGGTCCACCGGCCGCGAACGTCGAAGCCGCGCCACTTCCCGATGCGGGTCCAGCGACCGATGGCAGCGACAAGAGCCCGGCGGTTTCCAAAGCCCCCGCGGAGCAAAGCGCCCCGCCGAAGCCGGCCGGGGCACGCAAGGAGGATGAGGAGGTGCAGCTTGGCCGGCGCGCCGCTGCCATGCTGGAGAGGGAATACCGTCTGGTGCGCGACCCCAAGCAGCTCGCGCGCCTGGAAGCAATTGGCCGCGACATCGCTGCCGTCTGCGACGAGCCAAACTACCGCTACACCTTCAAGATCCTCGACACCGATGATATCAACGCCCTCTCGCTGCCAGGGGGCTTCACCTACGTCACCAAGGGAATGCTCGCCTACGTGCGCTCGGATGACGAACTCGCAGGCGTGATCGCTCACGAGGTGGCGCACGCGGCGCGGCACCACGTGAAGGACCTGATCCGCCGCGAGCAAAACGCCAACCGCTACGTGCTCCTCGGCATCCTCGGCGCCGTTCTCCTGGGACGCGCCGGCACAGACACCCTGGGCAACATGATCTTCAGCGCCGAGTTGCTCAAAACCGCCTACGTCAATCAGTACGGCGAAGAGGCGGAGATGGAGGCCGACCGCGCAGGCGTCGAGTACCTGATCAAGACGCGCAAGTACAATCCCGTGGGGGCCCTCACCCTGATCGAGCGGCTCGCGCGCGACGAGCGCCGCCAGGCGGGGCCATCGCCGGGCATCTTCCGCACCCACCCCCCGGGCACCACTCGCGCCAACGCCCTGGAGGCGTATATCCGTGCCCAGGGCCTTCCCATCAATCGACTGGGCGTGCAGGACAACCTGCGCCCGGTGGCGCGCGATGTCACCGTGGGCGAAACGCAGGCGGCCGAGGTCGCCATCGGCGACATCGTCCTGTTCCAGACATCCGCGGGAATCGAGCAGGCCCGGGCCATCGCGGACCATCTCGCCCGGCTCATGCAGCGCGACCTTCAGATGCGTGATGTGCGCGTCGCCCCCGGCGGCACGGCCGTCACGGTCGTGGGAGAGACCCTGTTGACCGTCACCGAGGCGGATGCCGCCCTGCAAGGCAAGACGCCCGCGGAGGTTGCCTCGGACGCCGCTCGCGCCCTGTCTCGGGTGCTCTGGCGCGTTCACGTGGACCGGGTGTCGTGATGTGGAGGGGGACGTTGGCACGACGAGCGTACTTGGGAGTACTGGGGATGCTCCTGCTGGGGCCTTCCCTGGGGGCATCACCGGTCGCCGAACCGGCCGTAGTCGCGGCGGCGGCGCAAGTCACCGATATTCGCTTCACCGGGGTGACAAAGCTGCCCCAGCAGCGGCTGCTGACTCTGCTGCAGACACGCATCGGCGCTCACTTCGATGCGGAAACGTTCGAGCAAGACCTGGAGAGGGTGGAGGCGTTTCTGCACATGAACGGCTTCCCCCTGGCCTACGTCGACTCGGGCGCCGGCATCGATAGCGAGGGCGTCGTCACCATTCCCATCCAGGAGGGCCGGATCGAGAAGGTGACCATCACCGGCGCGAAGCGGACCCGGCGGGCGGTCATCCTCCGCGAGTTGGGAGTGCGCGCGGGCGATGTCTACGACGCCCGCGGGCTGACCGAGGACCGGCAGCGGCTCTACCGTCTCGGCTTCTTCAACAGCGTCGCCATCGAACCGAAGCCAGGCTCCGAGCCGGGGCAAGCGATCCTCAACATCGATGTCAAGGAGCGCTACACCGGCTCCATCTCCGCCGTGATGGGCTATGCGTCCAACGCCGGCCTGGTGGGCTACGTGCAGTGGAGCGACACGAACCTCCTCGGGACGGGGCAGACGCTCTACGTCAACTGGCAGCGCGGCACCTACTCCACCGTTGCCTACCTGACGGAGCACGACCTCGCCACCCAGCTCCTGGCGCGGACCGGGTATGACATCGGCTACTACACCCCCTGGCTGGTCAGCCGGAGGATCGCGGCGGGGCTGCGCTACTTCGACACCGGAGCCCAGCAATTCTCCTTCTTCAGCGAGGATATCGATACGGAGAACATCAAGAGCTACGAGTGGCGCCGGGGCACCTGGGCCACGCTCGTCGGGGAGCTGGGGAGAGACACCTCTTTCGGGGTTCTGCTGCGACAGGAGAAGGTGGACTACAACACGGCGCCCATCGATCTCTTCACCGAGGCAGGAGCCCTGACCACGCCGGCCCGCGTCTCCAGCGTACGGCTGAACCTGTCGCGCGGTCCGTCACACCCCTTCACCATTCTGGATCACGTGCCGCGCGATGGCCTCTTCATCGAGCTGGGGCACTCCAAGACCGCGGGCGTGTCCAGCACTTTCCAGAAGTTCGGGCTGACAAAGACCCAGTATGTCAAGCTGACGCCGAAGAACACCCTGGCGGCGCGGGTGCAGCTCGGCTGGTCGGCTGGAAACCTGCCCTTCGCGGAGCTTTACTCACTCGGCGGGCCGAACACGCTGCGCTCCTATAGCTATAGCCGCTTCCTCGGAACGCGGATGCTCGCCCTCACCACCGAGTGGCGCCATCAGCTGACGAGCGCCGTGCAGGCCACCGCTTTCCTGGACCTCGGCAACGCCTGGGGAGGCGACCAGCGTTTCGAGACGGGCGGCCTTCGTTCGGCGATTGGCCTCGGCTTCCGCCTGGCGACGCCGTTCGGCCCCCTGCGCCTCGATTACGCCTTCGGTGGCGACGGCGGGCGGTTCCACGTCACCACCGGCAGCAACTTCTAGTCGGGCAGGCGGGGCCATCACCGGCCCCGCCCCCACGCCATCCCGGCGTGCTGCCGCGGCTACGGTTCCAGGCCATTTACCGGCGGGTAAGAGAGGTGGGAGGAGACCTCCGCGCGCGCGCCTGCCTGGCGGTAGGTGAGCGCCGTGAACCCGGGAGCTCCGCGCTTCCATCTCCCCGCGTCGCGCACGCGCAAGGGCTGGGCGACCGTCTCTACCTCGGTGCGGAGCACGACGGGCCGGCGAGGACCCCGACCGCGCACTGTCACGACCAGGCTCTCGCCGATGCTCCGGGCCTCGATGCGCACGGGATGGGGATAGGGATTGCGGAGCCGCAGGTCGATGCGCGGCATGGCCACCGCGGCATCACGTCCGGGCGCCACGTAGGCAGGCGGCCGGATGTGCCGGTGACGCTCTACGATCTCCAGGCCGGCAAGGAGCGCGGCGTTGTAGAGCGTGGTGGAGGTCTGGCATACCCCGCCGCCGTATGAGGGCACCATCTCGCCATCGAAGCTGACGGGAGCCTTCCGGTAGCCGGCAGCCGCGTTCCAGGGGCCCACGCGCTGATTGAAAGAGAGCGTCTCGCCTGGCTGCAACAGGACGCCATCCAGGCTCTGCGCGGCGCGCAGGGCGTTGAACACCTGCGCGCGCGTGCGCCCGCGAAGGCTGGTGCCGTAGCTGCCGAGCACGCACTCGGTGCCCGCGCCGCGCGCGCCGGCCCACCCCAACGCCGCCACCAGAACGAGACACCCCACGGAAAGGAACCCCAGGGCCACACGCCGTCTCATCGCACCCCCACCCGTGTCTCCGCGCCGCCGGCGCGAACCTCGGGGTCGTACATCCCCTGGATCACGGTCGGCATGACATGATACTCCCCAGGCACCGAAGCGCGGAAGTGATACTCCAGCACGCGCTCGCCCGCGTCGAGCTGCCGGGCGAAGAAGGCGATCTGGTGATCGCGCGTCTCCACGTGGGTCCACCACCGGTTCCACTCACCCTCGCCGGTGCGCTCCCGGACCAGCGGCTCGCATCCAGCCGGCAGCGGCTCCTCGATCACGACGTGCTCATAGCGCCGCGGCGAGCGGATCGTCAGCCGGCTCAGGTAGGTCTCGCCAGCGCGGAGGTGTTCGACCGGCCGCGGCGAAGGCATCAGCCGGAGCGTGCCATCCTTGGGGTCGCGATCCGAGCGGAGCCGGTGGTAGGTGCGCGTCACCGCGATCCCGGCGCCACCGACCAGCACGGGGATCTCCTCCTGCGTGACGAACTCTCTCGCGCGCACCGTGTAGTAGAGGCTGCCCGCGCCTTGCTTGCGCAGCGTGATCTGGTTCTCGCCCGCGCGCAACGCGCTTGCGGGCAGCGTAATGGTCACCTCCGGCTGGAAGAGCGAGCGCGCGTCAAAGCGCACGGGGGCGAGCATCTGCCCATTGATGACCGGCGTGACGCTGAACGCCGGGGCGGTCTCGCCCGTGGCCTCGAGATACTCCACCAGCGCGAAGAGGACGCGCGCGGTGGCCTGCGTCGAGCCCCAATAGCCTTCCTCACGACGCGAGAGGAGCCAGCGCACCGCTTTCGCGGCGACCGCCATGCGCTCGTCGCGCGGCTCTCCCGGCACGGCCAGGATCGCCTGCAGCGCGAGCGCCGTCGTCTCGGGGTCTCTGTTCCAATGGCAGAAGGAGGCGCTTTCGC
>DUUU01000431.1 GCA_012841485.1 Armatimonadota bacterium | reverse complement strand
CCTACAGGGCTTTTGGCCCATACGTCGCGCAACGCGGGGATGTCAGGCAATGACAGACCAGCCTTCTTAGGGAAGGTCGCCATCATCACTTTCCAGCAGCGAGTGAAGCCACACGCCGCGCCGCAGCCCGCGAACTTCTGGGCTCTCGGGGTCTACCCAGTGTGCCTTTGGGCCACGATCCGCGTAGCGCAGCCAATGCTCGCCCTCGTTCGTGAAGATACGCTCCTTCACGACCAGGTAACGCGCGAAGTGCGGCTGACGGCGGTTGGCATAATCCACGAACCGTGGCAGTAGCTCCGTTCGGCAGCGCAGCACGTGAGGCCGCAGCGCCCACGGCAGCAGCGTGTGCTCGTAGTAGGCATCAGCGGCCTCCACCAGCTCGACCTCGCTCACGCGCGTGTACGTCATCAGATCCTGCGAGCGCCCCAAGATGACTGTGTAACGCGGCTGCCGAAACGCCTCGGTCCACTCCGCTGGCGCCACGTAGAGGGTCAGTCGGGGCTCAAAGAGGTACTCGCGAATCTGGATGCTCTGCGGAGCGCCTGTCTCCACATTCGCGGGCATATCGGTGCCAGGCAGCTTCGCCCGCGGGGCCGAGGCCGTGATGATATGGATTTGCTCCTTATCGTCCGCCTTGGCCGTGTAGGTGAACCGGAACCCGATCCTCAGCCCTGAAGGATCCAGCCACTCGCCTACGGCGCTGCAGATGTGACCGTACAGCGTGGCCAGCGGCGGCATCTCATAAGTAGGCTGCCGGCCCACTAGGAAGTGCGGGTAGCGAAACGAAGTGGTTGGCCCCTCCACCTCAACACGTGTGACGCGCATGGCACATCCCTTCTGCCGGTTCCTGATTGTGCCCCGGGTAGGCGAAACCCGCGTGGGTCCGGTTCCTACCTTCATGGGCAGCCACCCTCATGCCAGCCACTCGGGGTGCTCCTTCAGGTCTGCGATCAGCCGGTCGAACACGCGGCGGGGATGGTCGACGACCACTTGCCACTCCGACAGGGCGGTGCAGACCTTTTCGCGCTGGTCATCGAGATACCCGCGCACCCAACCGACGTAGATCGGAGACATCAGTTGATCCTCGTGCACCCGCACCGCCTCCAAGAGCGCTTCAGTTTTCACTAACGGCAGGCCCCTGGAATCCGCGCCGACCACGTGCTGGAAGATGTTGTTGCCTCCCTCGGTCACCGCCATGATGAACCACGATGGAGCGACCGGCGTGTAGTGTAGCGCCTGCTTCGCGCCACCCTCGAGCTGGCTTAGCCCGGCCAGCAGAGCCGCGATCCGCTCCACTCGCTGTTCGACTGGCAGGCGATAAGCCCGGCCCTCATCGAACGGTTCCAGACCAAGCTCCTCCGCTTCTTTCTTGCGCGTTGTGTCCAGATTACGGAAGCCGGTCTTATACCGGTGCCAGAAGGTGCCGCAGGCATGGAGGTCGAGGGCGAAGAGGCCCTTCAGGGTCGTTCGGTAGAACTGGTGCTCATGGGGTACCGGGTCTCCCTCATGCCGGGCCATGACCCCGAAGTCGTCGGTAATGTTGACCGGTGCGATGGAAACCAGGGTTCCCACTTTGAACGGCGAGGTACGCGTCAGTTCGATATCCGCTGGAGTCTGGTTCTCGGCGGGCGATGCCTCCCGAGCTTCCTTCGCGTCGGCCTTTTTCGATGCCGCCCTCATATAGCCAAACAGGTCATCGTCCCACCACTTGATCGGGTCCCCATCCGTGTAGGCGACCTTCTTCTCCCGGAACATCGGTGCCGCCTTCCACTCGGGCACGTGAGTCTCCAGCGTCGTCCGCAGCCAGTAACGGAACGCCTGTGCGGACACATAGGGGAATGCGCCCTCGCGCGTGCGGATATGCTTCACTCCTACGACATTGTCGGTGCGACCACCCTCCACCTGGCCCAGGTTGTTCAGGGCCGAGGCCGGAGCATCAATCAGCCAAAGTCCGTTCAGGTGTGCCATGGTTTTCCTCCTCACGCGGTAGCTGCTTCTTTCTCCTCGTCAGATTCCGACGTGTCCGATTCCTCAGACAGCGCCTCGGGGTTCTTAGCAAACCACTGCCTGGCATGCAACTGTTCGATGACTCGGATCAGCGCCAGGTCTCGGGCCAGCCCCCAGTCTGTTCGAACAAGCTCTTCGCCCTCCTCGAAGACGAGAATAAAGTCGTCGAAAGTGATCAGAGGAGGACGACCGGCTTTGATCTCACTCTCAGATGCCTTGATCAGGGCATTCCGAAGGATGTAGTATTTGTCGGCGGTGTAGAGCCTGCGCCAGAAGCGCCGGTCGTTCTGAGACTCGATGTACTCGGCTAGTCGGTCTCCTAGAGCGCGGATAGCTTCGATGCGGGATCTGTCCATGTTTACCACCTTTCGGAGGAACAGGTCGGTCAGGG
The DNA here is from genome assembly GCA_012841485.1 of Armatimonadota bacterium. The sequence goes on along the minus strand of DUUU01000431.1, from coordinate 6,453 downwards.
GCCAAGAGACGACATCCAACTCGGCGGCGAGGTTGTACCCGCCCCGCGGATCATCTTTGGGCGCTGCGCGATATGCCTCTCGCAGGAAGTAGCGCCGGATGAAGAGCGGCGCGTTGTCCGGCAACCGGAGGAGATCTTCGTAGAAAACGTTCCGGGTGTCCGCTGCATCCGAGGCGTCGCGGCCAGCCCACCAGGCTCGCCGGACAATCGCGTTCCACGCGGAGGCGTAGCGTGCTCCCGTGGCCGTCCTTACGAAATCTACCAGCTGCGACGGGAGATGGTAGATATCGATGTCTGGCCCCTGGCCCGAGTTGGTGAAGTGGTACGCCGTGAGCGAGAGTGCCCGCGTTTCGCTTCCTCGCCTGCGCTGGCGTTCGGCCCAGGCACACAGCTGCTCCATCAACCGGGTGCGCACCTCCTTGGCGTCGGGGTACTTACTGTTGCTCTGCCCGGCCAGCTGTAGCAGGCGTCGGTTTCTCTCCAGATGCTCGCGGGCGAAGTCTAGCGTTATCGAATCGTCATCAGCGTGGAGAATGAGCGCGCGTCCACTGCATTTGAGCGCTCCCAGTGGCAGCGCCGCGATCGCCAAGAGGCAGGCGCCGCATAGGGGAAGGCCAGGCTGCGCGTTCGGGAAGAAGTTCAGCACGTCTTCGCCAGTGAGAAGCGGCACGTGCTGGCGGAATGTGGGGCCCAACGCCCGCTGTCCGCACGCCACGCATGGAGGTGCCTCCGGCGTCGCAGCCTGGCGGAAGCCGTAAAGATGGAAATCGAGGAACTGCTGCTTCTTATCCGCTCCCGATGTGGGGTTGACGTACGCGGAATTTGGGAAGACGCACACCAGGAAGCTGTTCATGTGCTTTCCCATATACACCTTTTCCATGTACTCTGCAGCCACCTGCAAATCATCACTCGTCAGGTGCTCCGGTCGCTCTTTCTCCGCGAACGCCGTAAGCGTGGCCGCGCCTACGTCCACAAATGGGTGTCCTGTGTAACGCAACATCTCGCTGTCCCTTCACCCTGCCCGAATCGGCAAAGGGCCAGCCCGGCCCAGTGCCCGGCAAACCGCAACTTCATCTTAGCATAGTTACTCTGCCATTTGCTGTCACTCTGACAGGGGAGTGTGTACCATAGGGGAGCCTATTGGCCTCTCCGCATTTCCTTATGCTGTCTCTCTAGTCAAATGGGCCTGGCGGTGAGTACTTCCCGTGCCGTTATACGCGCGGGCGTTACAGCTTGCGGCTATGATCCCATCAACCCCGCGCGCATCTTCTCCACCTCATCCCGGACCTTCGCCTGCAGCTCGGCGGGGGCCAGAACGCGGCAGTGGCTGCCGTAGGAGAGGACCCACCGGAGCACGTCGTCAGTCACGGGCACGGTCATGCGCAGGATCAGGGCGCCGCCGGGCTGCTCCTCGAGCACCTGCGTCGGATGCCACTGGCGCTCGCGCACCCAGCGCGCCTGGTAGGCGTCGAACCACACCGCCACCTCCTGCGGCGTTCCCCCTTTCAACAGGCCAAACGCCTGGCCCAGATACGCGTCGCGGTCGAACCCCGCTGGCGGTGAGAAGCGCTCGTCGGTCCCCTCGAGCCGGCGGATCCGCGAGAGCGCGAAGTCGCGCACCTCTCCCCGCAGGTGGCAAAACGCGATCAGGTACCAGTCGCCGCTGAAGGCATGCAGGTGAAGCGGGTCGACGCGCCGCTCCGTCTCCACGCCGCGCGCCTGGCTGAAGTAGACCATGTCGATGCTCCGGCGCTCACGCACCGCGCGCAGCAGGGTCTGGAACACGTCCACTTCGACCGGACGCGCCGGGCCGAGGTCAAATGAGAGCGCCTCGCTCAGCCCGGATGGATCGAGCGACACCTCGTCCGGCAGCGCCGCACGGATCTTATCGAATGCCTCGCGCAGATAGTCGGCATACGGCGTCCCGCGATACTGCTTCAGGATTTTCTCCGCCAGGAACAGCGCGATAATCTCCCCATCCGAGAGGCGAACGGCTGGCAGTAAGAACCCGGGATCGGTGTAGCAATAGCCGCGCCGCTGCCTGTCGTAGGCGAGGGGAGCGTTCATCTGATAGCGCAGGTAGTCCAGATCGCGATACGCGGTCCGCGTGCTGATCTCAAACCGCTCCATGCACTCAGCAATGGTGGGATAGCGGTTCTCGCGGAGCGCCGCGTCCCACCAATGGAGCCGTGCAATTGGCGGTCGGGTGGATGGTCTTGTCATCGCCCCCTCCTCGCGAGCGGCGACGTGAAAGAGCCGCCTCGCGCGTGGATGGAGTTGCAGCACCCGGATTAGCCGCCTGGGACCACGACTTCGTAGCGCCCCTGGCCGAGTGCCGCGTTATCCCCGATATGCACCAGGCCCCCGATCAAAACGAGCGGCAGAAACGGGCGCAACGGCCCGGCGTAGGTGATCGTGCCGGTGATGCCGCGAGACGGGATCCGCCGCTGCTGCCGGTAGCTGTGCCGCTCCCATTGCCGCTCGTGGAGGTCGGAAGCCACAATCCGGATTCCTTCCGCCTGGCGGATGAGCGAGGCGTAGTCGAGTGGGGAAGCGCCCCCGCAGTAGCCTTGCGCGAGCCGGGAGACCCGGCGCAAGAGACAGCGCACGAGCGCGGGAAAGTCCGGCCTGGAGAGCACCGTTCCTCCCACCTTCAAGCAGGTGGGCGTGAGGAAGCGGATCGTGGCCGTCTCTTCCGGAAGCTCCGCCGCGCGCGCCACCGCGTCTTCCCACGTCACGGCGATTCCGGTGCTCCGGACGGGCGTATTTCGCCCCTCCCAGACCGGCTCGGACTCTCCAGTGAACGGGTGGTACGCGACCACGCGCTCGACGGCGACGGCGCTGCGCCCGGCGCCGATGCCGGCGCTCGCGAGTTCATTCAGCGCCAGAAGGAAGTAGGGGAGAAACTCGTTGCCGCTCCCGACGAGCGTGAGCCCCGCATCCAGCCGGGTGCCCTCGGGGTAATTGGAGTGGCCTGCAGGCGGCGGCACCACCGCGAACGGCCTGGGGAACTTCTCGAAGCCGACGGTGTTCGGCGCGCCTTCCGGCGGGCTCGGCTGAAACACCGCCGCAAACGCGCACACCCGCTCCAGCATGCACCCGTCGCACTCCTCGCGGTCGGGCTGCTGGCAGGTGAGCCGGCGAAACGTGGACGCCAGCGCGCCCCGGAGAGTGCCGCCACTGAAGGGCGGGAGCTTGACGGGCTCGAGCGCCCGCAGTTGTAGACGATAGCAGGAGAGACGGAGATTCTGAAACATGGTCGGCTCACCTTTTGAGAGCGTCGAGGCTCAGAACTGTAAGCTGCGATGCGTGCTGTGCCCCAGTTCGACCGTGACGCGCGCTTTCCTTCAGCGAGCTCTCTGCGCGTGCCGCTGCTAGGCTGGAGACGTGCTCCTGCGCCTGGGCATGCAAGGCGAGACCGGGGGGAGCTACTGCCTTTCGAACCGCATCGTCACCACCCGGTCCAGGCGGAAGTGCCGCTCCGCCTTCCGCAGGTGGCAGAACGCCAGGAGATAGACGTAGCCGTTCTCATACACTTCGAGCGGGGTCACCAGCCGTTTGGTGCGTCTCCCGCTCGTGTCGACGTACTCCAGCCGCAAGCGCCGGCTGCTTGCGAGCGCCTCCTGAAGCTCGGGCGGCAAAGCGAGAGACGAGAGCCCCTCATCCTGGCCGCACCCAGGCGCAACCTGTGACCACTCGAAGTGGAAGGCGCCTCCTTGCGCGGCAACCAGCCTGTCGAGCATCGGCGTGGCGCCCCGGCATAGCTCCGCGGCGAAGCGGTGGAACACTGCGTGCGTCGTCAGGGCATCCGCCAGGGCGCGGTGGGCGACCGGCGTGGGGATCTCAAGCTCGCGGGCGATGGCGCTCAGGCTGTTGGAGCGGAAACGGAAGTTAGCCCGGGCGATCCGGAGGGTGTCGAACACGCGCGGCGAGGGGAGGTTCACACCTGCCCGCCGCATCTCCATGCCGAGGAACCCCAGATCGAACGGGGCGTTATGGCAGACGAGCACCGCGTCGCCGAGGAATTCTTTCACGTCGCCGGCTATCTCGGAGAAACGCGGTGCGTCGCGCACGTCGGCGTCGTAGATGCCGTTCACGGCGGAAGCGCCCATCCCGATGGGCCGCCCCGGGTTGACGAGCGTCTCGTACGTCTCGACGACGTTGCCATCAAGCGAGCGGCATAACGCGATCTCGATCACACGGTCGCACCGCGGCGAGAGCCCCGTCGTTTCCACGTCCAGAACGACCAATTCGGTGTTGGCGAGTTTGGCATCACCTGTCACGCTCTTGCGGCAAGGAAGAGCCATCGCGTACCTCTCAAGGGGAAGGTGCGCGAACAGTTCTCGACGCCCGGCTCCTCCGCGGCCGCATCCATCCCAAGCGCTGGCAATCCCGACCTATCCTCCGCGAAAGAGGCATCGTGTGACAACGTGCTACCCGGAGGCACACACGACCCATAGAGCCGAAACGCGGAAGGTCTGATCGTCTATCCCGTTTCGTCGTCAATGCAGTTCGGGATCGCAACCGCTCCATCCGGGTGGAGGGTGAGGATGCGGTCCAACCCGCCGCCGGCATGAGAGACTGGGGCGCGCCCGGCACGCAGAGCCACGACCTCCGACCGCAAGCCAATCGCGGCATCGAAATCTGGGTCTGTAGCGCGGGCAGCGGCGATCTGCGAAGCGGTGATTGCGAGCGTCCCCCTGGCACAGGTTCGCCAACGGGAAGGACACTCCTTCGCCCCCGTACCGCGCTGATGCCCCCCAGATACGCAAGCGCCCGGTGAGAAGACATCCGCGAGCGACGAATGGGTAGTCACGTATGAGCGCCCGCCCTGGGATTAGAACGGTTCCCAGGGCGGGAGACCGCACGTTCGAGCCACACCAGGCGCGCCAGATAAGAGCAATGGCACCAGAAGGGGTGCCATTGCTTTTTGGTTTGCGCGGGAAGCCGGGCTATTCCGACGTTTCGCCCTTTTCCCGCTCCTTTTTGGTTGGACCCAGGCCGATGTGCCCGGTGCCCACCTCTGCCGGAGGCGTGGGGTTCCCCTCGTCAGGGCTGCTGCCACGCAGCACCGGTTCGCGCTCCCGAACCGCCGCGCGCAGAGCATCGGGGTCCTTCAGACCAGGCGCCATCCCGAACTGCCGGCCTCCTGTCGGCGTGATCCCAAGTCGCTCCCCCTCCCGCGTCTCCGGGGTCACTACCTTCTTCAGCTCTTGCTCCAGCTCCTCTGGCGACCCCTTCTCGGCGATCCGCTTCAACTCTTCGAGCGTGGGCTCCTCGGCCATCGCGCGCGCTCCCTCCCGTGATGGGAGACCGCCTCTCCTCTCGCGGTCTCGCCGCGGATCTCCTACCCAGGTCGCCACCCAAACAAACAAAGCCACCCGCCCGGGCCGACCATCTCGACCCTAGCAAGTGGCTCGCTCGCGGCAGCGGCCGGGCTCTCGCCAACGCGGGCGCACCCTAGCCAGCCTCTGCGGGGGAGCACCAGACGGCGCTCCCCCGCAGAAACGCTATTTCAGCTTCCACATGGTGGGGTCCGGCGCCTGGTCGACGGGCACGTCGGTGGACGCGTCGCCGAAGACGCCGTACTTCGTCTTCGCGTACCACTTCACGTGACCATCGCAGAATGCGAGGTTTGCGCCATCCGAATGCCGCGGCTCGGGGGGAACGGCGTTATCCGCCTGGCTCTGATCCCAATCGATCAGGTAGTAGGTGTTGCCATTCGCCAGCCGGCCGGCGTCCGCGACCAGGACCAGCGACGCCGGCGCGGCGATCTCGGCCAGGGCGGGCCCATCCGCGACGATTTGGCTGTAGCCGTAGCCGATCGTCTGCGTCACGTTCTTCGCTCCCGTCCACCGGACGGTCGGGGCAGACGGGCACGTATAGACATCCGTGTTCTTGAGATAGGGCGCGATCATCGACGGCCACGTGTAGAGATCCGTCGAAGTGATGTATCGCGCGGACTTGGGCAGCATTTCATCATAGTCCTGTGCGTACATCATCACGCCAGTGGCAATCTGCTTGAGGTTGCTCTGACAGTTCGCCTTCCGCGCGTTCTCGCGAGCGCGCGCAAAGACCGGGAAGAGGATAGCTGCCAGTATAGCGATGATCGCTATGACTACGAGCAGTTCGATAAGCGTAAAACCGGATCGCACACGAGCACGTAACATAGTGGTATCCTCCACGCAGCAGAAAAAGAACTTGTGGCAGCAAGAGAGGCTCCAGATGTCGGGAAGGCGCCCCAATGGCTACCCGCCGCCATTCAGACTATAGCACGCCGGGGACGCGGGTGTCAAGGCTTTGTCGGCGCATCCTGAGATTCCGAGATAAGGAATCCGAAGCCTCGGATGCAGCGCGCAACCCGGCGCGCGGCGCTAAAAGCACCGCGCTGCTTTCCGGCAAAGCCCTTTCAGGGCTTCCCCTCCCAGCCACCGCCGTTTTGCAACGTCTGGG
>DUUU01000430.1 GCA_012841485.1 Armatimonadota bacterium | reverse complement strand
GCGGGCGGCCCTCTCCATCCGTGTTCGTCCTTTATCTCGGAATCCCAGGTGCCCGCGCCTCTTCTTGCGCCCGTCCAAAGCGTTTGCTATAATGGGATGGCCGTGTTCCTCACCCGAGCGCCGGCGCTCTAGAAAGGGGTTCGAGACCGGTGGCGAGAACGACCTCAAAGGCGGTTGCCTGCACCCCAGGCCGGACTCGTTCCGCCCCTCTCGCTTCCCATCCCATCGCATCCAGATGATGAAGTCGAAGTCGCTACTGTTGCTGTTGCTGCTCCTGTGCGGGCTTCTCTACCTCACCCGGCTTGGAACGGTTACGTTCTACGAGGAGGACGAGCCGCGCTTCGCCTCGGCCGTGCGCACCATGGTGGAGACGGGCGACTACATCACGCCGCGCTTCAACGGGAAGCTGCGCATCAACAAGCCGATTCTCTTCTATTGGCTGGCTTCAGCAACCTCGCACGTCGTCGGGGTCGGCGAGCTGGGCGCGCGCCTTCCCTCGGCGCTGCTGGCCACGGCGCTCGTGTTGATGGCGTTCTTCTTCGCCCGTGCCTATGGCAGCCTGCGATTCGCCGGCCTGGTTGCCTTTCTGGTGGCCACCTGCCTGCAATATGCCGTGGTCCTTGGTCGAGCGGCGACGGCGGACATGACCTTCATCTTCTTCCTCACCGGGGCGCTCTTCGCTTTCTTCCGCTCTGAGATGGAGCCCGGCTCCCGGCGCTGGATGCTGTGGTTTTGGGCCTCGCTGGCGCTCGCCACTCTCGCCAAGGGGCCCGCGGCGGTTGTCCTGGCGAGCGCGACGGTGGGCCTCTTCCTGATCTTGCGCGGCAACCTCCTGGATGGGATGAAGCGCACGATCACAATCCCGGGCCTCGCCCTCTTCGCCCTCATCGCGGTTCCCTGGTTCGCGGTGGAGCTGCACCTGCTCGGCAAGACCTTCTGGCGTGGCTTCTTCATCGCGGAGCATTTCGGGCGCTATGCGGGCACGGCCGACCCGCACCATGGCCCGATCTGGTTCTTCATCCCGGTGCTCCTCTTGATGTTCTACCCCTGGTCGCTCTTCCTGCCGGCGGGGCTGGCGGGTGTCTGGGCAGAGCGCCGGAGCGAGACGGCACCGCTGCGCCTGTACGCGCTCTGCTGGTCGGTGGTCGTCTTTGGCCTCTTCACCTTTTCTGGCACAAAGCTGCCGCACTACATCGCACCACTCTATCCGGCGGCGGCAATTCTCGCTGCCCATGCGTGGGAGGAACGGCTTGCCGGGCAGGCAAGCCGCCTCTGGCAGATCGGCGCGAGCGTGCTGGCCCTACTGGGTCTCCTGCTTGGAGGAGCGCTCCTCTTTGTCGGGCTAGACGCGGCGATGCTCGAGCGGCTGAGCAGCGGTCTCGTTACCGAGTCCGAGCCGCGCCTGGTGGTCTTCGGCCTGCTTCTTGGCGGTGCCGGCCTTCTCGGGGGGGCGTTGTTGCTGGCGCGCCGCCGGCCGGAGACGGCGCTCTGCGTCATGGGCGGGCTGCTTGTTGCGGCCATCGCGTGGGGAAACATTGCCTTGGCGCCCGTGGTTGCCCGATGCTGGCAGGATCCGCTGCGCCACCTGGCGGAGGACGCGGCCGCGCGTGCCGGCGAGCGCGGTCAGCTGGCGATCTACGCCACGGCCTCCTCGGGAGTGGTCTACTACAGCAAGCGTACGGTGGCGTGGGTGAAGCGGCACGAGGATATCCACCGCCTGGAGGCGCTGGCGCGGCGCGGCCCGCTCTACGTGATCACCAAGCCGAGCCGTATGGAGCGGATTCCGGCCCACCTGGGCCTGCGCGAGCTGCGCCGGGAGGGGGCCTACATCCTTCTTGGACCCGCGAAGGGCATCGGGCCATGACGGCGAAGCGAGGGCGCCGGCCGCTCGTATTCCTGGTGCGTGGCACGGTAGGGGTGGCGGTGCTTGCCTACCTCTTCAGCCAGCTCCAGGGGGGGGAGGTGGCCGCCGCGCTGCGCTCGCTCGATGCCCCGCTCTGGATAGCAGCGGTCGCGCTCTACCTGGTAGGGCAGGCGGTGTGCGCCTGGAAGTGGGGCCTTCTCGCCTGCGCGCTGGGGATGCGCCGGCCGTATCACTCCCTCCTCGCCTTTTACTGCGGCGGGATGTTCGCCAACCTCTTCCTTCCGACCACCGTGGGCGGCGATATCGGCCGGGCGGCCGCGATTGCCCCGCCGGATGGCACGCTGGGCCGGGGCGTGATCTCCGTGCTGGGGGATCGTGGCACGGGCTTCATCGCCTTGCTTCTCCTGGCAGGCGCTGGGGTGCTGATGGAGCCCGGGCTCCCCGCCTGGATTCGCCTGGGCACGCTGGGCGGCGCGGTGCTCGCCCTGGCGGGGAGCGCCATGGCGCTGGCGGCTCCTGAACTGTTCCGAAGGCTTGGCAAGCCGTTGCATGGGGCGATCCTTGCCTGCCGGCCGCCTGCGCTCTGGGTACCCGTCGCGGTGGTATCGCTCCTGTTCCAGGTGCTGACGGTAGTGGTTCACATCCTTCTAGGCCGGGCACTGGGGCTCGAGATTCCCTTGGGCACGTACGTGCTGGCGTCCACACTGGTTGCCATTGTGGCGATGGCGCCCATCTCCATCAACGGCCTGGGCACGCGCGATGCCGCTTACGTCTACTTCCTGGGCCTGGCGCAGGTCCCGCAGGAATCCGGACTGGCGTTCGCGCTCAGCTGGCTGGCGCTCATCCTTGTCAGTGGTGCCATTGGGGGGCTCGTCTTCTCCCTGCTGGCGCCCGGGCAGATGACATTCTTCACGCGGCGCGCGCCGGCGGAGGGCGAGGAGGGCCGTTGAGATGGTAGACGCGCTCATCCGTGCCGGACAATCGCTTCAGGCGCTCGATATCGCTCTCTTCCGGTCGATCAACGGCGCGTGGGCCCACCCGGCGCTCGATCTCGTGATGCTCGTGCTCACCCAGCTTGGCCTGGGATCCATCCAGGTCGGGCTGCTCGCGCTCCTCTACCTCCTAGGCGGGCCGGCCGGGCGCCACGCGGCCCGCGTCTGCTTTATCGCCTTCCTCGCCGGCGGCGTCGCCGCGCAGATCCTGAAGCTCGGCGTCGACCGCGTCCGCCCCGCGCTGGTGGTGGACGGCTGCCACTTCGTCGGCGAGGTGTTGCGCTACCACTCCTTCCCCTCGGGGCATACCACCACCTCCTTTGCCCTCGCGGTGGTGATCAGTCGCTACTACCGCCGCTGGGCGGCGCTTGTCTTCGTGCTTGCCGCCGGCGTCGGCCTCTCGCGCGTCTACGTGGGCGTGCACTTCCCGGGCGATGTCCTTGCCGGCGCCGTGATCGGCATCGTCACCGCCATCATCTGCCTGCGCGAGGTGCCCGCCGTGCCGGAGACGCATCCCCCTCACGGGGACGATGCCGCGGGCACCGAAAGCGCGAAGAGTTCAGAAGCGGTTCCAGCTCCTGCCCGCGGGAGAAGCCCCGCCACCTGAAACGAATTCCGGTATTAGCAGGTGCGGGCGGGCGCTTTGCCCCTCGAGGGCGCGCGACCTTGCCAGCCCCGGAAGCCATGCCGGAACGCCCGTGCCTGCCAGGCGCGCCCCCAGGCTTCTCCTGAAATGGCTCTGCCAGTGCGCCGCGCGCCCGGAGCGCGTGGGAGGGCTGTTTCCGCATGGGCCTCGCCGGGTAAAAGGGAGAAGCGCCTCCCAGAGGTTCGCAGGGAACGCGAAGAGGAGACCATGGACGGAACACCCTGGCATGCGTTGACCCCGGAAGAAGTACTCCAGCGCCTGGAATCTCGCCCCGAGGGCCTCGATGAGGCCGAGGCGGAGCGGCGCCGAGAGCGCTACGGAGCCAATACGATCCGCGCGGGCCGGCGGGTGTCGCCAGCGCGCATCTTCCTGGCGCAGTTTACCAGCCCGCTGATCTACATCCTCCTGATCGCGGCCGCCATCTCCTTCGCAACCGGGCATGGCCTCGACGGCTGGGTGATTCTTGCCATCGTCATCCTGAACGCCCTCATCGGCTTCTTCCAGGAGTATCGGGCCGAACGCGCTCTGGAGGCGCTGCGTGCCCTGGCGGCCCCGAAGGCGACGGTCCTGCGCGGCGGCGAGCCGGTCGAAATCGAGGCGGATCAGCTCGTGCCCGGCGATGTCCTCATGATCGCCGCGGGCGACCGCGTGCCGGCCGATGCGCGCGTTCTGGAGGCCGCCAACCTCCAATCGGAGGAGGCCGCGCTCACCGGCGAATCGACGCCGACGCGCAAGCACACGCAGGCACTGGCGCCCGATGCTTCTCTCGGCGAGCGCGAGAATATGCTCTTCCTCGGCACCACCGTGGTCACCGGACGCGGCCATGCCGTGGTGACCGCGACGGGCATGGAGACCGAGATGGGTGCCATTGCCCGGGAGGTCGAGAGCGGGGGCGTGACGCAGACGCCCCTACAGCGGAAGCTGGCCGGGCTGGGGGGGCGCCTCGGCATCGCCGCGATCCTCCTGGCGTTGCTCCTCGTCATCGTGGGCCTGACCCGCAACCTCCCGCTAGAAGAGCTCTTCTTCATGGGGGTGGCTGCCGCGGTCTCCTTCATCCCAGAGGGCCTTCCGGCGGTGGTCACCGTCGTCCTCGCCGTGGGCGTCCAGCGGATGGTGCGCCGGCATGCCATCATCCGGAAACTCCCCGCCGTCGAGACGTTGGGATCCGCCACCTTTATCTGTACTGATAAGACGGGGACGCTGACCAAGAACGAGATGACGGTGCGCTCCGTCTGGCTGCGGGGCGAGGAGATCCGCGTGGAAGGGGAAGGGTACGCGCCCGAGGGGGACTTCCGGTTAGAGGGCGAGAGGGTCGAGCCTTCCGATGAGCCCGGCTTGATGCTCCTCCTCCGCGCCGGAGCGCTCTGCAACGATGCGCGCCTGCGCGAGGAAGAGGGCCGGTGGTCCATCGCCGGCGACCCGACCGAGGGTGCCCTCCTCGTCGCCGCGACCAAGGCAGGCATCAGCCGGGCGGACCTGTCGGCGTACTACCCGCGCGTAGATGAGATCCCCTTCGATCCAGACGAGCGTTACATGGCCACGCTTCACGCCGGGCCGGAAGGCGAGCGCTGGCTCTTCGTGAAGGGCGCACCCGAGCGCGTGCTTGAAATGAGCACGTGCATCCTCTCGAATGATGAGGGCGAGGCGTGTCCGGGCACCGGGCTTCAGGCGCCCGGTGGCGAGAGCCTGCGGGCGCGGGCCCTCACGCCCGACATGGGCACACGGGTTTACGAGGCCAACCACGCCCTCGCTGCGGAGGCTTTGCGCGTGCTCGGTTTTGCCTGCCGTCACCTGCCCTCGGATGTCGACAAGATCACGCCCGAGTTGATGGGTGAGGGCCTGGTGTTCCT
>DUUU01000429.1 GCA_012841485.1 Armatimonadota bacterium | reverse complement strand
CCCCCCGCCCAGTTTTTTGCCACTGGAAGTCATGGCGGCGCGGCTCCCAAGGGCATAGGTGGAGCCAATCCGCGCGCGCCGCTTCTCAGTACCATCCCTCCGCTTCGACGACTTCGCGCAGGGCCAGCAGATTCTCGGGCGGCACGCGTGGCGCCACCGAGCAGGCGCTGCTCAGGATGTAGCCGCCGCCCGCCTTCGCCGCACGCAGGCGGTCGCGCGCGCTCTGGCGGCACTCCTCCACCGAGCCACGCAGGAGCACGTTGACGGAGTCGAGGTTGCCCTTCAGGAAGAGGCGGTCACCGACGCGCTGCTTGGCATCCGCGAGATCGGTATCTCCCAGCGGAGGCGGGTCCATCGTATCGATACCGTCGATCCCGGTGGCCTGCATCAGCTCCAGCCGGTCGCCGATAGCGCCGCAGGTGTGCGTGTAGGCCTTGACGCCCGCGGCGTGGATTGCCTCCACCACCTGGCGCTCGTAGGGCAGGACGAACCCCTCGTACATCGCCTTCGAGATGAAGCCGCCGCCGGCGAAGGCGGAGGAGATCAACACGGCATCTACCCCGCGCGAGGCCTGTAGGGTGGCCAGAGCGCTGGCGCCCGCGGCGAACCGCGCAAGAAGCGCGTGGCACTTCTCCGGATCGGTCAACAGCGCCATGAGGCCTTCCTCATACCCTAGCCGCTCCATCAATTGCGTGAAGGGCGAGAAAACCTCGCTGTGGACGCTGACACAGTCGCCCACGCGGGCGACGATGCCGTCGATAATCGCCGTGAGGTAGGGCGGAAAAAAGTCGTCGCCGGATCCGGAGAGGGGCTCCAGGTCATAGTAGAAGGGATACTTCAGGCCGCCGAGGGTGTGCGGGTCCTCATAGAAGACCTGATCGGGATCGATCTCTTCGAGGGCGAGCCGGGGTGTCTCGACCTCGTGGGGGAGATCGTCTGGAGGGCAGAGGCAGCGCCCGCTACGCTTCCAGTGGATCACTTCGCCCTCGGGTGTCTGCTCGATCCGGTCCACGAAGTCATCGGCGTTGGGGGGGCGACCCGGGAGATTGATCAGGATTCCATCGAAGCCGTAGCGCTCGGCGAGCGCGACGAAGCAATCGATGATCGTCTCGTTATGCAGCCAGTAGTTGGCCCCGGAGACGCCGCACTGTAGGAGGTAGTGCCCGATGGAGAGCTGGCACATCAAAGGGACGCGGTCCGGCTGCCGCCGCTCCATCGCGGCCACGATGCGTTCTCGGGAAGTCATATCCGTTAGGTTCCTGTTCAATCCTCCTGGATTGTGAAGAGGCGCTTCTGGGCGTGCGCCTCGCGCTGCGGGATGAACTTCACGTGCCCGTCCACGAACGCGTAGTTGCCCCCGTCGGTGTGAAGGTTTGGGGTGTAGCTTATCGCGGTCGTCGAATAGAGCAAGTAGATGTGGTTGTCGGTGTAATAGGAGATATCGCCGAGCATGATCGTCTCGGCCGGCGCCGGAATCTGCGCGAGCGCCACCCACGGCTGGCCATCGCCGTCGTAGTAGCCCACGCCATTATGGTAACTCGTGTCACTCGTACCGATGTTCCAGCCATAGCCGGTCTGCTGGAGCGGGATACCGGTGACGGGATTCACGACGGTGCTCGTATAGCCGTTCGTGGTTCGGGACGGGCATCGGAAGATGTTCCCGTTCTTCACGTACGGGTGGATCACGGAGGTCCAGAGCCCGTAGTTCGTGGGGGTAGCGAAGTTGCGCGCTTTGGGCAGCGTTTCGTCGTAGTCCTGGGCATAGGCCAGGGCGGCGAGAGCGAGCTGCTTACAGTTGGAGAGGCAGTTGCTCTTGCGTGCGTTCTCGCGCGCTCGCGCAAAGACTGGAAAAAGGATTGCCGCGAGAATAGCAATAATCGCAATGACGACGAGCAACTCAATCAAAGTGAAGCCCTTGCGAGTCATGAACAGTTCCTTTCTCCCACATGCGGGAGCCATCAGGCCTGCGGCAAGTGCCCTCGT
>DUUU01000428.1 GCA_012841485.1 Armatimonadota bacterium | reverse complement strand
TCGCCGGCCATCTTCCATCGGAAGCGCAGAACGTCATACCGGTCGAGATCGACGCGCTCTATCTCGGTCCAGAACTCGCCGGGCCGCTGGGGCGTGCTCTGCGCGTACTCGATGCAGGGGGTTCCCGTCGCCTCGTCCACGACACGGCGCACCGGCACGTGGCCGGCCCAGCGCGCACGGACCTGCGCGGTCTCGACTGGCACAACAGGCCGGGCGCGAGCGGCTTCAACTCGCCCCATGACCATTCCCAGCGCAGCGCAGGCGATGATGCTGGCCAGCGCGCGCGTCCAATCACTCCATATGCCTTGTCTCATCCGCTACCCCCAGAGCCCGCAGGCTGGTGGAGGAACGATTCCACGAGAGAGGCCGGTTTCCCTGGAGGCGCGAGCACGGCACGGCCCTGATGGCCGCTCCGGCACGGGGGGAGACACCCCGCGTAGCGGCTACATGATCTCCCGGAGCCGCCCCGCGCCCTGCGCTCCGCCCGCGGCCGCTGGCATCACCTTCACATCGAGACCGCGCGGGTTAGGCAGCGGCCCCTCTGGGTCGATGCCCAGCAACTCGTAGATGCTGGCGATGAGGTCATGTGCGTACACTGGACGTTCCGCAACTTCCTCGCCTCTGGCGTCCGAGGCCCCAACAACGTGCCCTCCCTTGAACCCGCCACCGGCCACGACGGCACAGAAGCAGGCACCGTAGTGCCCCCGACCGCCATTCCAGGGCGCCTCCCACTGCACGCGCGGGGTTCGCCCAAACTCGCCACTCCACCACACAATCGTGGTGTCGAGCAGGCCCCGGTCAGATAGATCCTGGATGAGCGCGGAGAAGGCGCGATCCATCTCGGGCAGTTTCCGGCGCATCGTCTCGAAGTGCTGCTTGTGCGTGTCCCAACCCCCATAGTTGATGGTGACATAGGGCACGCCCTGCTCCACCAGACGCCGGGCCATCAGGCATGACTGACCAAAGGTGTTGCGCCCGTAGCGGTCGCGCAGCTCCTGCTTCTCCTGCGAGAGGTCGAACAGCTTCGCGCCGTCGCCCAGGATCAGCTCGTAGGCCTTCTCTTCGCAGGCCTCGAGGCGTTCAAAGTGAGGGTCGCCCTTCATCACCTTGCCGAGGGCATCGAGCGCGTGCAACAACTCGCGGCGGCTGCGCTGGCGCCCATCCGAGACGCCCTCCGCGACGATGCCATCCACCACGAAGCGTGGCCGGTTCGGGTCGCCGCCGGTCGCAAACGGCTTGAAGCGCGGGCCGAGGAAGCCCGATTCCGAGAAGCGGCCTTGAGGCCGGGTGAGCACGACATAGGGCGGGATCAGGCCCTGATAGCCCTGGCCATACCCCTTGAAGAGCGAGACCACGGCGCCGACGCAGGGATAGACGATCCGCCCGGGTTGATGCCCGGTCTGCACGATGTAGGCGGCCGTCTCGTGCCCGTTGTTATGGTGAGTCATGCTGCGGATGATCGCATACTTATCCGCGTGCTGCGCCAGCATCGGCAGCCACTCGCCCACCTGAATGCCATCCACATTGGTGGGAATCGCCTTGTTGAAGGGGCCGGTGTAGTCATAGCCAGCGTCCGGCTTCGGGTCGAAGGTATCAGTATGCGCCGGGCCGCCCCACATCCAGATCTGGATGACGCTCTTGGCGCGGGCGGGCCGGACCGCGACCGGGCGCGCCGGCTTCTCGGCGGCTCGAAGGGCACAGCGATCAGCGAAGGCTAGGCCCGCGCTGCCCACGAGGATCTGCCGCAGTGCCTCGCGACGGGTGATCCGCGCATTCGCTTGCTGCTTGCTCATCGCCTCATCCTCCGCGCAGGGCGGCCGGCATCGCGCGCATGGCGATCTTGGCGCCCTCCGACATCACTACTCAATGCCGGTAAAGGAACTCCTTGCTGTTGACCAGCGCCCACGCCAGATCCTCGGCCGCCTCCCTCTGCGCGGCGCCCTTCCCCTGAATATAGGCATCCGCCGTCGCCGTCTCCTCTGGAGTCGGCTCGCGAGAGAGCACTATTAGGTAGATGGAACGAATCGCCTCCCCCCGGTTCTTCCCGACCGTGTTGAACACCGGGCGCAGCCGCGGGCTGCTCCGTATCCGGCGCTGCACATCGCTGGAGTTGAGTAGGTACAGCCGCTGGGCATCCGTGGGCTCGTTGTTTCGCTCGCTTTCGAGGCCCGTGTCGCGCGTCGGACGCCCGAACATCTCCAGGAAAGAGCTGGAGATGCTGCCATCGGCAAGGGTGATCGTCGGGTGCCATTCCGGGATGTAGGTGAACGGCTCCGGAATGGGGCTGGCGTAGCCCTCACCGCTTCCGCCAATCGAGCAGAGGGCGTCAATCAGCACCTCCGCGTCGAGACGGCGCACCGGGTAGTACGCGAAGTACGCGTGCGCTTCGGGCTGCTTGCTGCGCGGGATCGGCGACTGCTGGTAGGTTCGCGAGTTTACGATCAGCCGATAGAGGTGGCGCAGGTCATACTTCGAGGCCACGAACTCCTTCTCCAGGTAGCTGAGGAGCGCCGGATTTGCCGGTGGGTTGTCTGGCCGAATATCGTCCGGCTCGTGGATAATCCCCCGCCCCATGAGCCACGACCAGACGCGGTTCACGGCAGCGCGCGCAAACCACGGGTTCTGTGGCGAAATCAGCCAGCCGGCGAAGACGTGCCGGGGATCCTGGCCGGGCGGAATGCGCACCGCCTTGCCATCTGGGAAGAGTGCATCCAGCGGACCGGTTGCCGCCGGATCCAGACAGACGATCTCTTCCTTCCACTCACCCGTGCTCTTGTAGGCGATGCGGGAGAAGAATGCTGCCATGCCCGCGCGCCGGGCCTCCGGCCAGGGCTCGAGGCGCGTTCCCATCCAGGTCAAGGCGACGGCCGAGGCGATTGCGGCAGGCTCTCGGCCTTGCACGGCGCGGTAGAAATT
The DNA here is from genome assembly GCA_012841485.1 of Armatimonadota bacterium. The sequence continues at coordinate 50 of DUUU01000428.1, read as the reverse complement.
CACCGGCGGCACCCGGAAGTTACTGCCGCTCGATGTGAGGAGTTGGCGCG
>DUUU01000427.1 GCA_012841485.1 Armatimonadota bacterium | reverse complement strand
GGGTGTCGCTACCTCTCTTGCCCCCTCGGTCTGCGGGCCATGCGCTCTGGAATAGGCGCCCCGTAGCAGGATGTGGGGGGGGCGCGCATGCTTTCCTGTTCCACGGAGCGGGCCCCTTCTCCCCTCGGAGAGCGCAAGGAACCTTGGCGATTGTGGCGAACATCCTCATCATGTAGAAGGAGGTTTCTTCCAGATGTCTTTGATGCTCCAAGAAATCCACGAACAGCCGGAGGCGATTCGGCGCACGCTCGATCGGAACGCCGCTCAGGTGTCGGCGCTGTGCGAGGAGATCAAGCGCCGTGAGATCCGCATGGTGACCATCGCCGGCCGGGGTACTTCGGATCATGCTGCCATCCTTGGTCGCTATCTCTTTGAAGTGGTGAACGGCATTCCTGCTAGCCTGGCTGCCGGTTCCGTGCTGACGATGTACGGCACCTGGCCGCGTGTGGATTCTTCGCTCGTGATCGGGATTTCGCAGTCTGGCGAGTCGCGAGAGGTCGTGGAGGTGTTGCAGCGCTCGCGCGAGATGGGAGCCCTCACCCTTGGGATCACCAACTGCGCGGACTCTGGTGTGGCCAACACCGCGGAGCACGTGCTGCTTCTGCACGCGGGCGCTGAAAAGAGCGTTGCGGCGACCAAGACCTACACCGCGACCCTGGCGGCGCTCTACAGCATCGTGGCCGGGCTTCCGGGCAATCATCCCCTCGCCGAGGGCCTTGCCGGCAAGGTGGCCCAGGTTCCCGAGTTGATCAGCAAAGTCCTGGGGATGACGGCAGAGATCGAGCAGCGGATGGAGCGCTACCGCTTCATGAAGAAGTGCATCGTTGTCTCTCGTGGCCTGAACATGGCGACGGCCTACGAGACGGCGCTAAAGATGTGTGAAACGGGCTACATCGTGGCTCGCGGCTTCTCGGCGGCCAATCTGATGCACGGACCGGTCGCCTCGGTCGATCCGGGCTCCACGGCGTTCCTCTTCGCGCCGTCGGGCCAGGTGCTGGAGAACCTTCGCCAAACTGCGCGCGTGCTGGATGAGAAGGGCATCGAGCAGGTGGTTGTGAGCAGCGACCCGGACGTGCTCGGCGTCGCGGCTACGCCTGTGCGCATCCCCTTCGCCGTCGATGAGGCCGTCAGCCCCTTCGTCTACATCGTGGCGGGCCAGCTCATGGCTCACGCTCTCGCCGTCGGCCGTGGCTGCGATCCGGACCACCCGCGTGGATTGCAGAAGGTGACCTACACGCGCTGAGTGCTCCCAAGCGGGATGCTACCGTGGAGGGAGAGGCTTTCAGAGGACGCGGGTGCCTGGCAAGGGTGCCTGCGTCCTCTCGGGTGAGCTGCCGTCCGCCTAGGCGCGGCCATCATCGCTCGTCGTTGCAGCCCAGGTTGCGTCGTCTAGCTCGAAGGTGCGCGCGTCCGTGGCGCATTGCGTCTCCATCATATGCCAGAGCCAGGCCGTGATCCAGACAGAGAACCCCAGGATGGCACCGACGGGGTGCGCATCAGGTGTTCGTGGCATCGACAGGCACGAAGTGATGAGGTGCCCCAGCTGCCGGCCCAGCGACAGCGCGGCGTAGAGGCTACCCACGAGTAGCAACACCCAGGTGCAATAAAGAGCCAACCAGCCAAAGCCTTCCACGACGCTCCGTGCCAGAGCCGGCTCCATCCGGATGGCACGGCGGGTGGCTCGCCGCGCCGGAGCCTCGGGGAATCCGACGCATGGCCACAAGCGACCTCCATCAGACTGCGCATTCAAGGCGTCATCCCCCATCTTCGCACTCCTCCAGAGTGGATGCGCGCGGCTCGCACCGGCGAGCGGCATCGTTGCT
>DUUU01000650.1 GCA_012841485.1 Armatimonadota bacterium | reverse complement strand
GCGCGCCATCGGCGAGTACCTTGACACGCTGCCCCCGAAAAGCGATGCCTAGTCGGCATGGCTTTCGCGTGATGAGGGCGGGCCGCCTGGCAGAGGAGGTGGTCCGCCCGTTTTCCCCTCATTCGTCATCGGTGTCGATTGTCGTTAAGGAATGAGCGGGTAGTTGGGCCGGGGCGTGGTGAGCGCCAAGTAAAATAGTACAAAGATGTGGTAGGTACCCGGTGCAGGGGTGGCGAACATGACCGCATGCAAGACAAGGCGCCTATCATTCGGTTATTGCTCTACTCGCAGAAGCTCGTGGAAGCGGGCCTGAAGCGGGGTGAGCCGTTCCACTTCGAGGAAGGCACCCCGAGCATGTTCGACGAGTTCTTCACCCTCGCCGATGAGCTCGGCGTGTTTGAGGGCATCGCCTCGCTCGAAGACCCACGCAAGCGGGCCTACATCCCGCTGCCGGTAATCGCCGCTACGGTGCTTTGCCGTTTCCTGTATGGGCTAGAGAGCTTCCGCTGCACCGGGAGAGTGCTGCTGCGCAACCACGTGCTACTGCAGCGGCTCGGGGTAGCCCCTGAAGTATTGGAAAAGGGAGGCTACTACCAGTGCCAGCGCGCTGGCGACGGGGGAGACCCGGAAAGCGCGCCTAAGCTCTTTGACGAAGAGAGCATTGCCGATGTGCTGGCGCGGGTGGATGTGGCAGGGCTGAACGCACTGCTCTCGCGGTTCGTGCAGCAGCTACGGAAGCGGCAGCCGCGCTGGTTCAAGCGTGGGTTGTTCATCATGGACAGCAACCACTTCGCGCTGAAGGGGTCACGCCGGCAGTATAAGTGGTGCTGTCTGATGCTGTGGACGCCCTATGGGATGATCCCGGTAGCGGCGGTGTTCTCGGCGACAGAGGGAGAAGGCACGGGAGAGACGAGCGTTGGCCGGCAGCTGCTGGAGCGCGTGTTTGAGACCTACGGCGAGCGGGGGTTTGTCAAGCTACTGTTGATGGATACCGGCTACCAGGATGGAGCGATGCTGCGCTGGCTGTACGACGAGCATGGCGTGGACTGGGTGATGGACCCTTCGGAGGAGCTAATCGCCACAAAGGGGATGCTTGCGGCGATCGACGAGAAGCCGCAGCGGCCCTGGGTGCGGGTGCAGCCGCCGAAGCTGGAGTTGCCGAAAGAGCAGATGCCGGTGCGGCACGTGATGTGGCTGGGAGAGCGGCATAACTTCTACACCTACGGTCGTCCGGTGAACGGCTGCGTAGTGCGCGACACCTATCCGCCAAGCGAGAAGCATCCGCAAGGGCACGTCCGCTACTTCTGCCTGCTTACCAGCCGTATGGATTGGAAAGGGGCACAGATCCACGACACCTCGCGGATGCGCTGGTGCATCGAGGACACGTTCGGATTGATGACCAACTTCTGGGGGTTGGGGCGGTGGGAGATCGGGCGCTTTGAGGTGTATCGGGCCACCATCTTGCTGATGGCGCTCACCTTTGGGCTGTTAGTGGTCTACCAGTGGGAGAAGCAGTTGCGGCTGCCGCTGAAGCGGATCCAGGAGCGGCTGGCGGTGCAGTCGCAGTGGCGAGTGCTGGTGGTGTGCGCGGGAGCAGTGGTGAGCGCCACACCAGCGATGCTCAACTCCTGGATACAGAAGGGATGGCTGCGGGGCGTGCCCGGGTGAGACTGACCGCGATCCCGTGAACACCCGGGAAGCGACGCCTGTCATGGTCAGGTGCCGGGCAGGCGCGCTTGCGCCGGGAGCACGAGGCATAGGTGCGAAAGCGGCCTGCAAGAGCCGCCGCAGATACACTGCCAAAACCACAACCGACACCGATGCGTATACACTGCCGTTGTCGTGGTAGAAGCGCACCTGGGCCCGGCTGGTTGCCCCTGGCTCCGGCACCTCCACGATCAGCTGGTGCATGCCGCTCGATTGACCCGCGAAGGTACCCCAATTGCTGGTGGGCACCACCTGGTAACCGTGGCGCGCCGTCCGCGTGATCCGCTGCAGCGCCCTTCGGATATCCGTTTGAGCCAGGCTGTAGGCCCGCGCTGTTCGCTGCTGCCTCTCGCCCCCCTGGTAGACGGCGGCGGTGCTTGCCACCAGGAACGAGAGCACCAGGGCGGCGACCAACATCTCGACCAGGCTCATGCCGCTACGCTGCTGGCGCACCACCGGCGCGATGTTGAGCCGGAACCGGCCCCTCGGCACCCATGAGCGGCCGTATCGCTTCATTTCACGATCCTCCGAACGCGAGGAGAACCCGGGCCTCCTCGTAACGCGTGGTTTCGTTGTTGTCCCACACCTCAACGCGGATCTCGCGCAGGTCCTCGGTGTTCGCGGTCGCATCACGATCCACCGCGGGGGTGATGAACGCCTTCACCTTGTAGCCCTGGGACTGCGGGGTTCCGCCCGCGGCTGGCGCGCCATAGCGAT
>DUUU01000426.1 GCA_012841485.1 Armatimonadota bacterium | reverse complement strand
GCGGCGGCGCGGGCCCGGCGCGCGAGCGGCCCGGCAAGACGCCAGAAGCCACGCCCGAGTTCGTTGGGAAGCGTGTGCGCAGTGAAGAGGAATGGCCTGCCGGCAAGGCATGAGGCCACTCCGGCCACGAGCATGCCGCGATAGCCGTGGCCATGGAGCAGGTGGGGGCGCCACCTCCGCGCCGCCGCCGCCGTCACCACGCTGGCGTGGATGAGCGCCGGCAGCGTGGCGCGATTGGGAAGCGGGAGAGGAGCGCAGGGCGCCCGTCCCATGGCGCGGAGCGCCTCCAGGCCGGCTCCGGGAACCGCAACGCAGAACGACTCGACATCGGTCAGCTCCGCCACGAGGCACTGCAAATGCCGCAACATGCCGCCCGTGGCCGGTGGCAGCACCTGAAGAACGCGCATCCTCGCCTACCTCACCAAACCGCCGCGGACGCGGGCGACGCGGTCCTGGCTGCGTAGCGAACAGGCGAAGCCAGGTCGCGACCTCCTCGCCCGGCTTCCATCCATCTGCAAGCCACGGTCGCTCTACTTCCGCTTCTTGGTCCGCCGCTTGGTGCCGGCGGAGGGCGGTTGATCGGCGCCCGACGGGGCGGAGCGGCGCGACGCGGAGTTCGCCGAGAGGAGGCCCGAGGGGTCTGGACCGCCCTCGCTCGCGTGCTTGCGCAGGGTGGCCATCAGGGCCACGCCGGCGGCGGCAATGGCGAGACTGGCCCACTGTGCCTCGGTCATGCCAAGCGCGAAGAGGTTGCCGGTGACGCCCTTGCGGAAACCCTCCGCTATGAAGCGGTAGACGGAGTAGAGGATCAAGTAGAGCCCGGTGATCTGGCCATCATACCGCTTTCGCCGCCAGAAGTAGGCGAGGATCCCGCATAGCGCCAGGTTGGCGACAACCGCGTAGAGCTGCACCGGATGGCTCGGCGGGGTCAGATGCGTCGAGAGGGGCGGGTCGTGAAACTGGACGGCCCAGGGCAGCGAGGTTGGCCGGCCATAGCAGCAGCCGTTGAGAAAGCAGCCAACGCGCGCAAAGGCGTAGCCAAGCGCAAGCCCTGGGGCGATGAGGTCGGCGAGCCACCAGAAGCGCAGCGCATGGCGGCGGGCATACCAGACCACGAAGGCGATGCCGCCCCCCAGGCCGCCGTGGAAGGAGAGACCGCCCTCCCAGACGCGAAGCCATTCGCGCCAGTCGTCAGAATAGCTCTCCCACTGGAGCAGCACGAAAAGGAGACGCGACGAGATGATGGCAACCAGGAGCAACCCGAGGATGAGGTCAACGACCCCCTCCGGTGGGAGCGCCGAGCCGCGGCAGGCGCGCTGCAGGTAGAGCAAGCCGGCGGCGAAGCCCACCATCAGCATGAAGCCGTAGGCCCGAACTGGCAGGGGATGGGCGATGGCGTCCTGGAAACGCCACAGGAGCGCCACGGCGACGAGGAAGAGCACGGCGTTGGCCGCGAGCGTTCCCACCCGACGGCGGCCGCGTTCCTCCGCGGAGAGGCCCTCGGCCTCGATGTCACGCAGACCCCAGTAGGCGCTCAGGCCAAAGAAGACGGCGACGAGCGCGATCCAGCCGGCAACCGGGATCGCGGGAATATGGAACAGGATCGGTCGCATCTACGAGGACTCCGTCCTGGTGGGGTCGGGCGATACCAGCAAGCAGTAAGCAAGGAGTCCGGCCCCGAGAGTGATGGCGATGTCGGCGACGTTGAACGTGGGCCAGAAACTGGAATAGATGAAATCGACGACGTAGCCATAGCGAATGCGATCTACCAGGTTGCCGACAGCGCCCCCGAGTTGCAGTGAGAGGGCGAGCAGCATCCAGGGATGAACGCCCGCGGCCCGGCGGGCATAATAGAGAATGGCGGCGACGGCCACCAGGGTGAACGGGATCAACAACGGCCCGGCCGACGCGAAGAGGCTGAACGCCACGCCCCTGTTCTCGACCAGACGGATCCCGAAGGTGCTCCCGATAATCGGAAGATAGCGGCCAGGGCCCACCCACTGCAACACGGCGTGCTTGCTCGCTTGATCGAGGGCGACGAGGAGTAGTGACAGGCACAGGTAGCGCGCATACCGAGGCCACTCCACTGGCATCGGATCGCCCTGCGATCCCTCGCCGATCCGACCGCCGCGGTCGTCGCTGCTACCCGGCGCCAAGGGATCGCGCGTCACGCTCGTGGCCTTTCGAACGGTACGGCATCGATCGGGGCCCGTCTCTGTCCGCGCCCACAGCCGGGGCAGATGGTGGACGCGGACAGAGAGAGGCCCCCGCCAGCCAATGAAATGGCGCGTGGCGAATGACCCACTAGGGGCCCTCCACATCCGCCTGGCATTTCACGCAGAGCGTCGCGTAGGGAACCGCATCGAGGCGGCCCACCGGAATCGGCTGGCCGCAGATATCGCACAGCCCGTAAGTTCCGTTCTCCATCTTCTGCAGCGCCGCCTCCACGCGCTCTATGGTCTCGCGCGCGTTCTCGCGCAGGGCACGGTCCTTCTCGCGTTCGAAGGTCTCCGTGGCGATGTCGGCGGGATGGTCGTCGTAGTCGGAGAGCTCGCTCAGCGTCTCGGACATATCCTGGTCCTGGCCAGAATCAATGGTGCGAATCTGGCGCAGCATCCGCTGCTGTTCCTTCTCCAGCATCTCACGGTATCGGTGCAGATCCAGCTCTTGAGCCATCAGTGCCTCCTTGTTGAAGGTCTACTGCATCGACGCATCGGATACATAGAGTGGGGTGTTCCTGGCTGGTGCCAACATCCTCACGGACCAGCCAGCAGCGTTCGCACTTCAGTCCGGTTGCGGGTTCGGCCGCAACCTCTACCTCACCCGAGGAGGCCGCCTCGACGCTGACATGCGAGACGATGAAGATAGAGGCGAGTTCATCCTCATAGCGGCGCAGCAGATCCAGCCACTCGCCGGTGGCCCGGAGGCGGATGTGCGCCTCGAGTGGCTGGGCAATCGCCCCGCTTCGCCGTGCCTCCTCCAGGGTTTTCATCACCTGCTCGCGTACATCAAGCAGGCGAGCCCAGCGTGCTCCCAGTTCCTCGTCCCGGAACGCCTCGTTGACGACGGGAAAGGCGGCCAGGTGCACGCTCTCGGGCCGGCCCTCGACGGCGGGCAAGTAGCCCCATGCCTCCTCGGCGGTGTGTACCAGGATTGGCGCCAGCATGGCACACAGCGCGGTCGCCAGTTCGTGCAGCACGGTCTGCGCGGAACGACGAGCCAGCGAGTCGGCCGGGCTGGTATAGAGACGGTCTTTGAGCACATCCAGGTAGAACGCGCTCAGATCCACGGCGCAGAAGTTGTGGATCTCGTGATAGGCGCGGTAGAATGCATAGGCGCCATACGCCTCGGTGACCGAGCCCACCACTTCCTGCAGCCGATGCAGCACCCAGCGGTCGATCTCAGGCATCTCGGCGTAGGCCACGGTGTGTGCCACCGGATCGAAGCCATCGAGGTTGGCCAGGCAGTAGCGCAGGGTGTTGCGCAGGCGGCGGTAGACATCGGTGACGCGCTTCAGGATCTCATCGCCCAGGCGCACATCCTCGGTGTAGTTCGTGGAGGCGACCCAGAGGCGGAGCACATCGGCGCCGTAGCGCTCTATCACCTGGTTTGGCGAGATCGCGTTGCCGCGCGACTTGTGCATCGCATGCCCTTCGGCATCGAGAAGCATGCCATGGGTGATGACAGCGCGGTAGGGAGCAAGCCCGAGCGTGCCCATGCCGATCATCAGCGATGAGTTGAACCAGCCGCGGTGCTGATCCGAGCCCTCGAGGTAGAGGTCGCTCGGGTAACCGAGATCCGGCCTGGCTTCGACGACGGCGCGACAGGTGGAGCCGGAATCGAACCACACATCGAGAATATCGGTTTCCTTGGTAAACTCGGTGCCGCCGCACTTGGGGCAGGCGAAGCCTTCCGGCAGGATCTCGCGGGCGTCCTTCTCAAACCATGCGTCCGAGCCTTCCGCCAAGACCAGGTCGCGCACGGCGTTGATGGCGTTCCGGTCCAGGATCTCATGCCGGCATTGGGCGCAGTAGAAGACGGGGATCCCGACGCCCCAGGCGCGCTGGCGCGAGAGACACCAATCCGGCCGGCCGGCAACCATGGCGTTGATGCGGTTGATGCTCTCCTCGGGGATCCATTCGACGCCCTGGATCGCCATGAGCGCGCGCTGGCGCAGTTCATTCGCATCGATGCTCATGAACCACTGCACGGTGGCACGGAAGATGGTGGGCTGGTGGCAACGCCAGCAGTGGGGATACTGGTGCTCCAGCGAGCTTTCATGGAGCAATGCCCCGCGCTCGCGCAGCACCTCGAGCACCGCGGTGTTCCCCTGCTTCAAGTCCATTCCGGCGAACTGGCCGGCCTCGTCGGTGAAGCGCCCCTGATCATCAACCGGGCAGAGCGCGGGCAGGCCGTTCGCCTGGCCAAGTTCGAAGTCCTCGCGGCCGTGCCCGGGCGCCGTATGCACCACCCCGGTGCCGGCATCCATGGTGACGTGCGTGGCAGTCAGGAGCACGGAGTCTCGGTCGACAAAGGGGTGGCCGAAGACGAGTCCTGCCAGATCGGAGCCCGCGTGGGTGGAGACCACCTCCACATCGGTGATGCCGATGGCCTCCATCGTCGGCTTCAGGAGTGCCTCGGCGAGCAGGTAGTAGACGTCGCCCATGCGCGCCACGACGTACTGCTCATCGGGGTGAACTGCCACGGCGAGGTTCGCTGGGAGCGTCCAAGGTGTGGTCGTCCAGATGATGGTGTAGCAGCGCTCCCGAGGGGCGTCGCCAAAGATGCCGTTGGGATCCCGCCGCAGCGGAAAGCGAACGTAGATCGAGGGCGAGGAGTGGGGGCCATACTCCACCTCCGCCTCCGCCAGCGCGGTCTCGTCGTTCGGGCACCAGTGTACCGGCTTCAGACCGCGGTAGATGAAGCCCTTCTCGGCGAGCTCGCCGAAGATATCGACCACCTTCGCCTCGAAGGCGTGATCCATCGTGAGGTAGGGGTTTGACCAATCGCCGCGGATGCCAAGGCGCTTGAACTGCTCGCGCTGAGTGTCGATCCATTGCTGCGCGTACTCGCGGCAGCGGCGGCGCAGTTCCAGGCGGGTGGGCACCACCTTCTTCTTGCGGAACTCCTTGGAGACGTTGTTCTCAATCGGCATGCCGTGGTTATCCCACCCCGGCACGTAGGGAGCCTGGTAGCCCTGCATCGACCAGTAGCGGACGATCAGGTCCTTCAGGATCTTGTTGAGGGCATGGCCCATGTGGATATCGCCGTTCGAGTAGGGAGGACCGTCGTGCAGGATGAAGCGCCCGTTCGGGGCCACCTTTTCCAGCGAGAGGCGATAGAGGTCCATCTCCTCCCACCGCCGCTGGATCTGCGGCTCTAGCGTAGGGAGATTCCCCTTCATGGGAAAAGCCGTCTTGGGTAGGTTCAATGTGCTGCGGTAATCCACGAGATCCATCCTCTACTCGGAGCCCCGCCGGGCGCAGGGCCCACCGATGCACAATGGCGAGGCGCTATCCGGGAGGCGGGCCGGCCGCCACGCCCTCCGCAGAGCCCTCGCCACAAGAACAACGCTGCCAGCGAAACGTGTACTTCTGGATTTATGGTATCACAAACCATGCCTTCTGTAAAGCGCCTGATCGGTGCGGTTGTTTGCATCTGCGTGATGCACGCCGGCCCCAGAGGCGCGGGTCAACACGTGCGCGAACCTGAAGACCTGCGCCGCTTCTCCGCATCCGCCTGAGCTGCTGCATTGGCCCTTTGCCGCTTACGGCGGCGGGGCGGGCGTCCAGGTGCGACGGCGAAGGTTGGCCAGCACCTGCCGGAGCGTGACTGGGTCATCGGTGTAGATACCATCCACTCCCAGCATTGCCATCCGCTCCATCTCGCCGGGGTCGTTCACGGTCCAGGCGAAGACGGGCATCGCTCGCCGGCGGGCCGCGCGGATGAAAAGAGGCGAGAGGATCCGGTTGTAGCAGCTAAACCCCCGGAGGCCTGCCTGCAAGTGCGTGTTGATAAAGCCGGGATCCGCCATCTGCTCGGGGGTGCCGCGCGGGAGGATCCGCTTGCAGACCACGAGCGGGAGATGGCGCTGGATGTTGGCCGCCTGCTCCAGCGTCCAGCACGCGGCGATGATCTGGTCTGACATCTCCAGCCGGTTCACCACCTCGGCGATCTCTTCGGCATATCCATTGCCTTTGAGATCGAGCACAAGGGGCATCTTCCCCTTGGCCAGGCGGCAGGCCTCCTCCAGCGTGGGGATTCGCTCGCCGGCGTACTTCGGGTCTTTCCAGGCGCCGGCATCCAGCGCCTTCAACTCGGCCAGCGTCAGATCCGAGACCTTCCCCTTGCCGTTGGTGGTCCGGTCCACGGTATAGTCGTGCATGAGCACCACGACGCCATCCTTGCTCATGTTGACATCGACCTCCACCAGGTCGGCGCCTGCATCAATCGCCTGGCGGATCGCCTCCAGGGTGTTCTCGGGTGCATGGAGCGAGTTGCCCCGGTGGGCGATGACGAGCGGAGTGGTGCACGTCTGCTCCAACAGCCGGTCAAGCTCCTCCGCGCCCAGAGCGGGCAGCTTCCAGACGCGGATGTTGTCGAAGGTGGCGGTCGCCCCACTGATGATCAGCGCGAGGCGGCCCGCGACAAGCGCGTTGGGAGACAGGGGCTGCTCCAGGACCAGCTCGTCATCGATGAAACCGCGCGCCTGCCAGCCGCGCACTTCAAAGCGGAGGCGGTGTGCTTTGCCGAGCTCGGGTGCGATATCGGCCGATCCCACGCTCAAGACGGACCATTTGACCGGTTCGTGGCTCGCCAGCCAGCCGAACTCGAGGCCGTTCGGTTGACGGCGGTCGAAGCGATGGGTGAACTGGAGGTGGGGCGCGCCCGCGCCTTCCGGATTGCGCACGGCGAGGGCGACCCACCTGCCGGCATCGGAGGCCCTCTCAAAGGCGACGTCGGCCTCGAAAGCAAGGTCGCTCTGCGCCGGCGTTGGGAGCAGGATCTTCGAGAGGTAAACGGTCGCCTCACCGCGGAGGCGGCCCTGCGTGACCGACCAATTCCCGCCAGCCGGCTGCCAGCCCTCCGGCAACGCGCCCTCAGCGACGGTCTCGAACGTCTCGGTGAGCAGCATCTCCGGCTGGGAGACCGATTCGGCGCAGGCTGCTGGGGCGAACACGACGCACAATGCGAGAAGGAACGCACAGCATCTCATGGCCAGACCTCTCTCCGCGGGGTATACGATATGCGATGTGTGAGCGAGGAGGCGCGCCGGGGAAAGGGCCCCTGCCTCGGCGCGCCTCCCATTCGCCTACCTGCTAGAGGCGCACTTCCTTGCCGGTTTCCTGCGACTCGTAGATGGCGTCGATGATCTGAGCGACCATCAGGGCCTGCTCGCCGGTGACCAGCGGCTCTGTGTCATCCACAATCGCCTGGATGAAGCGGCGGATGTTCTCGCCGTGCGACTGGATATCGCGCAGCGAGGTGATGTGCGACACGGTGAGCGCGCCGGACTCCTCGCGCATGATGGTGGGCGGGAAGACTGAGGCGCCGCCGTTGGTGCCCAGGAGCGTGGAGTCCATCACGTCTTTCTCGATGTTCGCGCAGAAGCTGGACTCAAGGCACAGCGCGGCGCCATTATCGAACTTCACCAGGCCGACGGCAAAGTCTTCGACGCTGAAGATCTTCGGGTCCCACTGGCCCATCAGCCCGAGCACGCCCTCGCGCGGGCCGAACTTGGCGCAGCTCATCCCAGAGACCGAAACCGGCTTCGGGTGGCCCATCAGGTAGAGCGTCAGGTCGAGGATATGGACCCCGATGTCGATGAGCGGGCCGCCCCCCTGCTTATCCTTCTGGGTGAAGACGCCCCAGCCGGGGATGCCGCGGCGGCGCAGTGCCTGCGCGCGGGCATAGTAAACCTCGCCCAGGAGGCCGTCATCCACGAAGCGCTTGATGGCGATTGCCTCCTTGGAGCAGCGCTGGTTATACCCCACGGTGAACTTCACCTTGTTGGCGCGGGCGGCATCCACCATCTCCTTGCCTTCTTTGGCATTCATGGCGATCGGCTTCTCGCACAGCACGTGCTTGCCGGCCTTGCAGGCAGCGATGGTGGCGTCACGGTGCAGATAGTTGGGCGTGCAGACGCTCACCACCTGGATCTCAGGCATCTCGAGCATCTGGAGGTAGTCGGTGAACTGGTGGGGGATGTTGAACTTGGTCGCGGCGGCCTCGGCCACGGCCGGGTTGGCGTCTGCGACGGCAAGAACTTCAACGTTCTCCAGCTTCTGGTAGCCAGGGATGTGAACAGATTGGGCAATCCCTCCGCTGCCGATGATGCCGACACCGATCTTCTTCATGGAACGCTCCTTCTGGATTCTGGCGCGGGTTGGGCGGGGTGCCGCCGGATCTGCCGCGTAGTTGGTTGCTCGGGAGAGCAGGTATACCACCGAGGCCATTGTAGCACTCGGGTAGAAGGGCGTCAAGCGATTGCACCTCGACTCTGGGGGGCTGCAAGATGAGGAATGCAGCCCGGGCGCGGCCCGGGGCGGAGAGCGAGCATCGACGCGCTGAATCGGCCCCCTCCGATGCCATCGCCTCGCGGCATCGACGCTGGCGCGGCGGGGGGATGCCGGACACCGATCCCGGGGTTTGAAATCCCCTGGAGCGCGTGGGCAACTGCCAGGATCGGCCTTCTCTCGGAATACCAAACGGCGACTGTCCTGAGCGCGGGCGCTTTGGCGAAAGGTTGACCATGGTCGGTGCCGATGGTATCATAGAGACACCGGTAGCTACTGCCTGGTCCGCGGCGGGCGCGATAGCCCTGGCAGAGCGCGGGCCGGCGCCCTCACCGATGAGGGGCGTCGCCCGCGGGCGGGGTGCCGCCGTGGTGTTATCGGGTGCGTCATCCTCCCAAGTTCCGGAGCGAGCCTCTGAACCTTCGCTCTCGGACATCCGTCAATGCTACTGGCCGGCGCCCGGCAGCGCGGCCCGAAGGGAGTTCCTGGTGGAAGTGGCCGATCTCCTGCTTGTGGAACGCTCCAAGCAGGATGATATTGAGGCATATGAATTGCTGGTAGACCGCTACCGCAACAAGATCCTCAACTACGTCGCTCGGTACTCCGGCTCCACGGCCGATGCCGAGGATCTGACGCAGGAGGTCTTCATCAAAGCCTACCTCGCCATCAAGAAGTTCCGCGGCCAGAGCTCCTTCCAGACCTGGATCTTCCAGATCGCAAACAACGTGTGTGTTGACCGTTTCCGGCGCACGCGGCGCGAGCGCATCGCCTACTCGCTCGATGATCCCGTCGAGACCGAGGAAGGGGTGGTGGAGCGCGAGATCCCCGATTGGTCATGGGACCCCGAGGCGGTTGCGCAGAGCCGGGAGTTGCAGGCACTTGTTCAGAAAACGCTGACCACGCTCTCCGACAAGCTGCGTCCGGTCATCATCTTGCATGATCTCGAGGGGATGCGTTACGAGGAGATTGCCGAGATCCTAAACATCCCCCTGGGTACCGTCAAATCGCGGCTCTTCAACGCGCGTGTCGAGTTGAGGAACCGGCTGCGGCCCTATATGGAGACTCAAGCATAGCCGGTGCCCCTCCTCGCAGACGCGGGAGTGGGCATACCCTTGCGGCTTCCAGGAGCGCGCGGGGGTGGGAGGATGCGAAGCAATGAAGTGTCGCAGGGTACGGAAGCTGCTCACGGAATATGCAGACGAGACCCTGAGTATCAGCGTGGAGGAGCAGGTGCGCCTCCACTTGAGCAGTTGCCGTCAGTGCGCAATGCTGTCAGAGGAGCTTGCGCATGTGGTCGGGGTGCTCCAGGCTCTCCCGAAGCTGGAGACCTCGCCGGATTTCGCGCACCAGCTGCGCAGGCATTTGCCGGTGGCCGTGGCGTTGTCGCGGCGCCCGACGGCGCGGAGTGGATTCCTCTCCTGGTTACACCTGTGGCGGCCTTCCGGGACGCGGCGGCTCGGACTGGTGCTCACCCCCATTGCTTTGGGCTTAGGCCTGGCGCTCTATCTCTTTAGTTTCTCTCCTCTTGGATCGCAAGGACCGGTTGCCAACATGGAGCCCGTGATCTCGGAGGGCGCCTATCTGGCCACCATCGCGCGCGAGCACGCCGGTTATGTCAGCGAGCATCCGCTGATCGATTCTTCGGCCGCGAACTTGAAGGCCGTTGCCACGGCCACACTGCCATAGCCGGGGGAGAGACGGATGAGGGTGAGGATGCGTGCTTGCGTGAGGGCGTGGGGGGGGATAGCGCTGCTGATGCTCGGCCCCCTGCTTCCGTGCGCCGCGGTCGAGTTCGGGTTTCCGATGTTCCGCGTTGTCGGCGCGGTGGAGAGCGCCGAGGTGATCGTTCGTCGCCTGGTGGAGCTTGGACGACAAGCGGAATTTGTAGGTACTCAGGAGACCACGCTCTTCCTGCCCAAGCGCCAGTCCAGCCGCCAGAGGGTGATCCAGCGGGATGGACGCCGGAAGGTGGTCTATCTTTCGCCTCCGCAGCTCAAGGGCAAGGAGATCCTCGTGGATGGATCGCGGATCCTCTTTGATGATGGCACGGGAACAGCCGCGCCGGATATTGGTCTCGGGGGCGAGCTGGCAGAGCTGTCGATGAAGCACCTGGGCACGGCGCAAGTGGCAGGCCGGAAGACGCACATCGTGGAGATCCGCCCGCCAAGCCGGGCCAATGCCTCGCGGAAGGTGTGGATCGATGCGCAGGAGTGGGTTCCGCTCTGCTGGGAGGAGCGCGATGCAGAGGGGAACCTTGTCTCTAAGACGCGCTACATCACCATCCGGTTTGGCGGCGGCGTGCCACGCATCGCGCCGCCCGCGGCCGCTTCGCGCTCTGTGGCGCCGCCCTCCGTGCAGATGACGCCGGCCGAGGCGGAGAAGATGGCCGGCTTTCCCGTCCGCGAGCCGCGTTACCTTCCGAAGGGCTACCACCGTCAGGCCGTCAGCGTGATCTCGCTCAGCAAGGGCCACCGCGGCGCCTACAGCATCAACCTGGTCTATAGCAATGGTCTCGACTTGATCACGCTGTGGCAGACCCCTGCCGCCCTGATCCAGAACGCACCCCGGCCGGGCAAGCCTCGAGTCAGTGCCTTTGGGCAGTGGGTATGGGTTCGAGGCGGCTACCACTATACGCTTTCCGCGACCCCTCCGCTGCCCAAGGCGGAGATGCACAAGGTGATCGAATCGATCCCGTAGAGTGCCGGACGGCCCGCGGGGGAAGGTTGCCCTGGCACTCGTATCGTGTCGGGGGGGCACCGTCCCGGATCGCGCCCAAAGCCAGCCCTCCGGGATGCGCTGCTGCTCAGCGCGCATCGGTGCCGCGGAAAACGGGTACACGGAGGCGATAGTCTCGGCGCTGCGGCCGAGGACTCCGGCCGGCATACGGGGGGCATGGGGAGAGGCGCGGGCATCTTCCACGGGCCCGGCGGAACACCCGCCGGGCAGGCGGCGCCGGCGGGTATCGCCGGGCCGGCCTGGGCGTGGCGCGCTCATTTTGCCGGACCCTTGTGCCTTCTGCAACCGCCTTGACTTCGGAGTGCCGACCATTTATAATGGTCGTATAGAACCGACCACTCAGTTTTTCGGCGACGTTGAGGTGAGGGATGGAGTGAGATGGAGCCGATTGGTCAGACTCTGAGAGATGCGCGCGAACGCAAAGGAGTAACGCTGCAGGAAGCCCGGGAGGCGTTGCGCATTCATGCCGGATATCTGGACTCGCTCGAAGCCGAGGAGTTCGATAAGCTGCCTGCGCCCGCCTATGCCCGCGCCTTCATCCGGCAGTATGCGGCCTACCTGGAGCTGGACCCAGAACCGCTGATCGCGGCCTACAATGCTTGCGCCGGCCCCGAGACGCCTAGCCTCAACGTGGGCTGGAGCGCGGCGCCCGCGGTGAAGTCGTCGTGGAGCATCCGCGCCGTTCCAGCGATTGCCATGACGATACTGGCCCTGTTCCTCCTCGGTGGCGTCTATGGGGCTCACCTTTTTCTCGTAGGGAAGGAAGAGGCGCGTCAGACGTTGGAAGAGGCCGAGAAGGCGCGCAAGGCCCCGGTGGAGCGCAAGGCTCCTGCCCCCAAGGGAGCCCGTGGTGAGCTTGCGCCGGAGGCAGCGAGCGCCCCCACTGAGCCTGGCAAGGCGGCCACGGGGAGCCCGGCGGAAGCTAAGCCTGCCGCTCTCCCTCCGGCCACGAAGCCGGTTGCACCGCCGACATCGGTTCCGGCGACGCCCGCACTGCCGGCCCCTCCGGCGGGCGCAGCGACTCCCCAGCCTGCTCCCAGCGGGCACGCGCAGGGCGCGCTAGGGAGCATGAGCAGTGCCGCGACGTTGGATGGTGGCGGCGCCGCCCTGACGCGGAGCGGCGTGCAGACAACGGTCCGGGCCACGGAGAAGTGTTGGGTGCGCATTCTGGCTGATGGCAAGTCGGTGTATGAGGGCACGCTTCAGCCGGGAACCGAGCGTACCTGGAGCGCCGGCGAGGTGATTGAGATGACCATGGGCAACGCCGGCGGCGTCCGCCTGGTGGTCGATGGCAAGGATTTGGGAACGGCAGGTCGGCCCGGAGAGGTGGTGCGCCGAGTCTTCCGAGCGGCGACGCCAACGCGGGTGGCCGGCAGCGCTCGCGTTCCGTAACACCAATCGGCAGGCAGAGCTGCGGCCAATCGGTGCCGCGCGATTGGCCGCAGCCACCCCCAGGGCATGATGAACAGATCCCCCCTATCACGCTGGCTGACTACCGAGCGCCTCCTGATCCTCTTCGCGCCTGGTATCCTCGTTCTCCTTTCCCTGAACAAGATCGGCGATCCCGATCTCTGGTGGCATCTCAAGACGGGCGAGTGGATCCTCGACCATCGGGCGATCCCGCGGAATGGCCTCTGGTCCTGGGTCGGCGAGGAACGGGAGTGGCTCACTCACGAGTGGCTGTTCGACGTACTCGCCGCGGGACTGTATCGCCTCGCGGGGCTGCCCTCGCTGGTGGTGGCCAAGGCCGTATTGGTCGGGGTGGCGTTCCTTATCGTGGCCCGGCACGCCCGGGCGCGTGGTGGCAGCGCGGGGTTGGCCTGCCTACTGACGCTGTGGGCGGGGTACGCGACGATTCCCTTTACCACCGAGCGGCCTCAACTGCTGACCTACGTTCTCACGGCGTTCTTCCTCTGGGTGCTGGACGGCTGGCAGCGCGGCGAGCGCCGTACCCTCTGGATGCTGGCACCGTTGGTCATGATCTGGGCCAACCTGCACGGCGCCTACGTCGTTGCGTTCCTCCTCCTCGGCGCCTATGGGGTGGGGGAGATCGCGGTTCAGGGGCGGCGTTGGGCCGATGGCCAGCCCGTGGAGTGGAGCCGGGCGCGGCACTTGGGCATAGTGGCCGCCGCCTCGTTGGTGCTGGCGCTGGTGAACCCGCACGGCATCGCGCTCTTCACCTATCCGTTCCGCTATCTGGGGGCGAAGACGCTCACGCGTTACGTCCAGGAGTGGTTCTCGCCAGACTTCCGGGATCCGCGCTTCCAGCCCTTCGGACTCTTCCTGGTCTTCACGCTCGCCACGATGGCCGCGTCTCCCCTCCGCCCGCGAGTGTCTCGCCTGTTGGTTCTCCTCTTGTTCACCACTCTGGCGCTCTATTCGCAGCGCAACGTGCCCCTGGTGCTGATTGCCGCGGTGCCGATGCTCGCGGAGCACCTGGCGCCCCTGGCCGGGGAGCGGGCACGCGCAAAGACGGCCCTGCGCCCCTTGGGGCAGCTCTCCGCGGTGAACTGGGTGGCCCTGGCGGTCCTCCTCCTGCTGATCGGCTGGCGCCTGCCTCGTGGCCCCGAGTGGCGTGATCCCGTGTGGCCCGATACCGTCCCCAAGGGCGCCG
>DUUU01000425.1 GCA_012841485.1 Armatimonadota bacterium | reverse complement strand
CGCTCCGCGGCAAGGACGCGCCGATACCGTTCCCGTGCCAGCAGGGTGAGCGCCGCGATGAGCGAGAAGCTGAGCAGACTCGTCACATCCTCGATGTGTGGGTAGCGAGCCCCAGGGGGAAGAGCAATCGCCACCATCCAGTGGTTTAGGGCGAGCGAGATCGGAACGAGGAGAGTGCCCCACCAGCCGAACCAGTTCGTGGCCAGCACAATCGCCAGATAGTAGATGAATGCCGCTTGCACCTGCGGCAGCAGCGCAAGGTCTAGCAAGACAATGACTGCCACAAGGACCGCCACCGCGATGATGCGGAGGACTGTCTTGCCCGGTGTTCCTGGCCTCTGCTCCAACTGGGCCACCCCTCCGGCTCGTTGCGCCGCGGCATCTCTCACCTGCATTTACCCCGGCTTGCGCGCCATCAAACAGCGGGGGATCGCCCGGGCCCGAAGGAGAACCCGGACGTGTGTTGAAGTGAGCGCTGGAGGACTCGAAGACGATGGCGAGCCGAAGATGCTTCCTCTGTATCCGCGCAAGCCTGATCTCCCTCGTGCTGCTGGCCGCGCTGCCTCTGCCCGGCATCGCGCGAGCGGAGGCGGCAGGTCACGCCGGGATGCGCCCCAACAGGATCGCCCAGGCGGCTCGCCCGACCCGTGACCCCTTCTCCATTGCTCAGAGGACCGCGCCCGGCGGCGAAAGCAGCCTGGCCATAAACGAAGAGGCGGTCGTGCAAGGCCTGCAGCGCGAGAACGTGTTGGTAGACGAGGGCATCACGCGCCTTACCGCCGGTGATGAACGCGCGCTGGAAGCATTCGCCGCGGATGGGCGTCCGAGGCTGAAGATCCTGGTGCTCGCGGTCGAGCCAACCGGGGGGAGAGCTTCCTTCACCCTCAACCTGCACCGCTATCTCTCGCTCGGTGAGACTGCGCTCGTGGTGGTGACGCCTGAAGGAGTCTCCGCGCATTCAGAGGCGATCTCCCGGGAGAGGATGCAACGCCTCACGGATGAGGCGGCGCCGCAGTTCGCTCTCTCGTGGCGCCAGGGGATCGAGCACCTCGGCAACGGTATCCGTGCGGAGGTGCGCGCGCGTTCCGTTCGCACTCGGGCTGTCATCCTCGCGCTCGCCCTCGTCGTGGCCCTCCTCCTCTCGTGGCGCGCGTATCGCCGGCGCAGGGAGCTGGAGCGCCTCCTCGCCGAGGCCAGAGGGCGCGCCGCCGATCTGGCCCAGGCACTTCACGAAGCGGAGACCGATGTGCGCCTCTCCGAGGACCCGCGCGTCAAGGAGTATTACGCCCAGGCGAGCCAGCGCTTTGTGGAGACCTCCGCGGCGCTGGAGAAGGCGGTCACCCTCGCGGACGCACGCCACGCTCTCGCGCTGGCACAGGAGGCGGAGCGCCTCCTCCAGTGCGCGCGAAACCCCACCGCAGCCCCGGATGACCCGCCCGGCGACCCTGCTGGCGCAGAGGAGATGCCCGCCTGCTTCTTCTGCTCGCGCCCGGCAAGTGAGGGCGTGCTGGAGCCCAGCACGCTGGATGTGCAGGGGCGCAGACGACGCGTGCTGGCCTGCCGCGCCTGCACGGAGGAGTTGCGCCAGGGAAGAATGCCGCGCGTTCGCGTCGTACACGATGGTGGAAACGAGGTGCCCTGGTTCCGGTCCTCCACTTACGACCCGCGCCGCGATTGGACGCGGCG
>DUUU01000041.1 GCA_012841485.1 Armatimonadota bacterium | reverse complement strand
GCGCCTCGTCGCCCGTGTCGGCGCGCACGATGGCGACTACGCCCAGATCCCGGATCTGAGCGACGACTTCGTTGCGTTCTCTCATGTGATACTCCTTTGACCGCGCTACGGCTTCTCCGGCAGGCGGAAGCGGCTGATGATGAAGCTGCGCCAGGCGCTCCGCACAACGCGCGGCAGGCTGAACGCCGTGCCGACCAGCATCGGATGCTGGAACTCGAAGGGCGGCAGCGTGGCCGGATCGATTCCCCGGCAATCGATCCGCTCGGGGTCCGTCACCCCCAACCCAAGCCGGCGCGCGGCGTTGACGATCAGGCTATCCGCGTCCTGGATGGCGATCAGTTGCGAGAGGAAGGTGTCCACCGCGAAGGGATCGGGGCCTCCCACGAGCAAACCGACTGGGAGGAGGTCACCACGCTTCGGCCCGGCGCGGTGCATGGCGAGGATGGCATCCACCAGGTTGAACGCCGGCCGAACGGTCTCCGCGAACGCGGCAAGGAAGGCGGCGAAGCGGCGGTCGCCATGCATGTAGGCGTGGTACCACGCCTTCCGCTTGCCCGGCATGCATCCATACAGGTTCTTCGCCGCCGCCGTGAAGCCGAGCTGCCCGTGCGACTTGAGTTTCGGGATGTTGATGACCACGTCCGCGTCCAGGATGGCGCGGTCTACCTTGAAGCCGCGCGCCGGGCCGTGGGGCACGCGCGTGGGCACCCAAACCGGACGGTTGAACGGCACGATGGGGATACCGAGCTCGCGGGCCACCCGGTCGAGACCGCACGCGGCGCAGGTATCATCGAGGCGCGAGAAGGCAGGGCTGTCTCCGATGGAGAGCACGCCCCCCGCCTCAAGCGCCTCTTCAGCGACGGCGCGCACCACCGAGGGATGCGTGTTCACCCCCGCTTCCGCCGGCAGCGCCGAGAGAAGGTTCGGCTTCAGCAGGACACGCTGCCCTGGCCGCACCAGGGCAGCGATCCCGCCGAAGAGATCAAAGCTCTCCCGAACGGCCGTGCGTACCGCGGCATACTCCTCGTAGCCCGCGCACCGTACGAGGCCGACAGCCGCGCGGTGTGTGCTCGGGTTCCCGTTTCGCATCGGGTTTCTACACCTCAACCACGACTTTGATCACGTCGCGGTTCCAGGGGAGATCCGCGGGCATCTCGGCCTCGGGCACCAGGAGGGGCGAGGTCGCGAGGAGCTCAAGGCCTTTGGGAACCTCCTCGAAGGAGAGCACATGGGTGATGTACTCCTTGGTGCTGAGGCGACCCGCGCCCAGAAGCCGCTCGGCAATCCGCATCGCCTCGGCGGCCGTTTGAGGCGAGCCCTCGTTGGACATATTCATGCTGATCGCCTTGATCTCCCACTGCAAGAGGCTGAAGGTGGCGTCGTGCTCCACGTGGTAGGTGCCGAAAATGGTCACGTTTCCTTCAGCGCGCACCAGCTCCACGCACTGGCCGGCGACGCTTGGAATACCGACGACGTCGATGCACACATCCGGCCTGGCGCCCAGCAGGCGAGGCACCGCCTCCAGAGGATCTTCCCGGCGGACGTTCACGGTGTAGTCCGCGCCGAGCTGTTTCGCAATCTCCAGGCGGTTGTCGTACAGGTCGAGGGTGACCACCCGCGCGGCACCGCGCACGTGCGCCATCTGGGTGACGGCCAGCCCGGCGGAACCCGCGCCGAAGACCACGACCCGGTCGCCCGGCTGCACCTTGCGCGTGCCATGAACGGCGATGGGGATCTGCTGCGCCGGGGCGCCCTCCACGAAGGAGAGGGCCTCTGGGAGCCGGCCCAGGGCAATCGTGCGCGCGATGCAAAACTCGGCGAAACCACCGCCTCGCGCCGGGCCACGGAGGAAGACCCGGTCGCCCTCTTTCCATCCGGAGACGCCTGGGCCCACCTTCTCGATGACGCCAGCCACCTCGTGCCCGAAGTGCGCGCCCGTGCAATGCGGCTTGAGGCCGTAATACTTCCAGTAGACCAAATCGGTGCGGCTGCAGAAGCTACACGCCTTCACACGGACCCGCACCTCATCATAGCCCGGCTCCGGCACGGGCACGTCTCGCAGCGCGATCTGCTCTCTTCCAACGATCTGCCATTGCTTCATCTGTTTGCCTCTATCTAGACGGGTTCTATGGTGGATGGGGCGCCCTCACCCCTCCAGGCGAGAGCAACTAGCCTAAAGCTCTCGAAAATAGCGCGCGACAG
Organism: Armatimonadota bacterium; assembly: GCA_012841485.1. Next base: position 8,792 of record DUUU01000041.1, on the reverse strand, counting down.
GCCAGCGTTCGAAGCCAGAGCGTTCATAGGCCATGCGAGCCGAAGCATGCCCCGGATCATCGCCGGTCTCGACCATCACGATTGACATTCCAGCCGCGCGCATCCTCTCAAGCGCGAAATCGAGAAGGGCCTTCCCGATCCCGTGGCGCTGGTGCCCCGGATCAACGGCGAGAAACACGATCTCGCCCATGCGGTCTTCCGGATGTAGGCGAATGCCAACCCATCCCAGCACGGCCCTCTCCTTGACCGCAACCCAAACGCGATCCCCCTCCGTGTCCAGAAAAGCCTCGATGTCCGAACGCTGCCTCGCTCGCCAGCCATGAGGATAGAAGGCCTCATAGACATACTCTGGCACCGCCGGTCTCAACCCGGAGAAAACTGGGGCCCAGGCGCGCAGCGAAAGCCCGAGAATCTGTGCTTTGTGCGATACATCAAAGGGCTTGATCTCAAACTCCACCCGACGTTCTGCCTCCCTGCAAGTCTCCTCTCGCCGCCTCATCTGCCTACACTCCGCTGGTGGATGGCACAGCGAGGAGAGGGCAACCAGTTCTTCCCTCTCCGCTTTCGCTCCGGAAAGGCGAGCACCCTATTCTATTTCGACCGTGAGCCGCGTGAGATCCGCTATCTTCAGGAAAAGCGCGTGAATCTCGCCCAACAGGCGCACCCGGTTGGCCCGCAGCAGCTCATCGTCGCTCGTCACCAGCACGTTATCGAAGAACTCAAGCGCCGGCACGGCCAGCCCGCCCAGGGCATCGAGCGCCGCGGCATAGTCGCCCCGCTCTACGGCTTCCGTTACCAGGGGATAGACGTCGAGGTAGGCGGCGTAGAAGAGCTGCTCCGCCTCTTCCTGGAGGAGGTCGATGCGCACTTCGCCCGGGGGAACAGCCATCTCCGAGCGCGCCACGAAGCGCAGCAGGCTGCCAAGGCGCGCCGCGGCCATCAGCGTGTCGGCAAACTCCGGGGCATCGCGTTGCTCCTCGAGAAGTTGCGCCCGGATGAGCGTGCCACGCACGTCATCAAAGCCGGCGTCCAGGACGGCATCCGCCGTGTCGTAGCGCACGCCGCGCTCGCCGAGGAGGCCCTCCAGGCACTGGCGGAGGAAGTCGAGCAGGGAAGCGCGAGTCACGTCGAGGCTGCGCCAGCCCGGGCCGCGATCGCCATACAGCGCGTAGGCCACTTCTACCACCTGGCCCAGCGAGAGGCGCTCCGATTCCGCCAGGATCGCGACCAGCCCGCTCGCCTGCTGGCGCAGCGCGTGAGGATCCTGCGACCCGATAGGGACCAACCCCATCCCGAAGTGGCCCACGAGGGTGTCGATCCGGTCGGCCGCGCCCAGGATCCGCCCCGCCTCGTTCGGAGGCAGCGCGTCTCCGGCTTCGCGGGGAAGGTAGTGGCCCGCAAGGGCATCAGCTACCTCCGACGGCTCGCCCGCGTGAAGCGCGTAGGCCTGGCCGATCCGGCCCCGCAGCTCCGGGAGCTCCTTCAGCAAGTCGGTGGCGAGATCCGCCTTTGCCAGGAGCGCCGCGCGCAAGGCAGTCTGGCGGGTGGTGGCGTCTACGCCCCACCGGTCGCACAGCTCCGCGGTGAGCGAGCCGAGGCGCTCGGTCTTCTCGTAGAGCGTGCCAAGCCGCTCCTGATAGAGGATACCGCGCAGAGCCTCCACGCGCTCGGGAAGGGGAACCCGCAGGTCTTCCTCGTAAGAGAAGCGGAGGTCGGATAGCCGGGCATGAAGCACCTCCTCCTGGCCGGCGCGCGCGTCTTCCACGCCATCGCTGCCCCCATCGTAGATCCCGATGAACCGCGGGAGCAGAGCGTCCTCGGGTCCGACGACCGGGAAGAGGCGCTGTTGCTTGCGCATTACTAGGACGAGCGCCTCGCGGGGAAGCGCGAGGAAGGCGGGATCGAAGCCGCCGGCGAACGCCGTGGGCTGCTCCACCAGGAAGGTGAGCCCATCGGCGAGCTCACCGTCGAGTGGTTGGCCGCCCTCAGCCTGGGCGAGCGCCCTCGCCTGCTCCAGGATCCGCTGCCGGCGCTCTTCCGGATCGAGGATCACCCCGGCCGCGCGGACGAGGTCCAGATAGGCGGCGGCTTCCGGCACCTCGATGGTGGCCGGGGTCTCCAGCGTGCCGCCATGCAGCGCGCGGTGGCCGCGGGTGCTCCTGCCCGACTCCACGTCTCCGATCTGGAAGGGAATGACCTCCTCCCCGTAGAGGGCGAGGACCCAGCGGATGGGACTGGCGGAACGCGGGGGGTTCTCCTGCCAGCGAACCGTTTTGGGAAAGGCGAGGCTGGTGATGAGCTCCGGCAAGAAGCCTGCGGCCACCTCAACCGTCGGCCGGCCGGGCTTGGGCCGCTCGACGAAAAGGTACTCGCCGCCGGTGATCCGCTTCACCTTCAACTCTTCGGGGAAGACATCCTGGGTGCGCGCGAAGCTGAACGCGGCGTAAGTGTAGTTGCCGAAGGAGTCGAACGCCTGCTGTGCAGAGGGCCCGCGCACCTCGATCACCGTGTCCGGCTGGCGCGGCGCTACCCCTGTGATACAGGCGACCAGGCGGCGGGGCGTTCCATAGGTCTGGATCTCCTGGTAGCGGAGGTTCTCCTGTCGGAGCCGCTCGCCGAGGAGTTGCCTCATCTCGGCGAGGGCAGGGGAGATCACGGCGGGCGGCAGACCTTCGACGCCGACCTCCAGAACCAGCTCCTTCACGATTGCTCTCCATAGGAAGGGCTCGACCGGCCGGCCGGCAAGAGGCCTGCCCGGCGCAGTGGCCAGTAGCGGAGCCACACCTTCCCCTCCAGGTGCCGCGCGGGCACGAATCCCCAGGTGCGCGAGTCGCTGCTGTGGTCACGGTTATCACCGAGCATAAAGTATTGTCCCTGGGGGACGCGAGTCGGTGGATAGGAGCCGTGCGCCGGGTTGACCACATAGCTCTCGTGAAGCGGTTTGCCATTGAGGTAGACGGTGCCGTCGCGGATGGCGATCATCTCGCCAGGCAGGGCGACCACGCGCTTGACGTAGATCTTCCGGGGGTTGTCAGGATAGCGGAAGACAACCACGTCGCCGCGCTGCGGCGGGTGGAGCCGGTAGCGGAGCTTATTGCCCAGGAGGCGCTCGCCGGTGTAGAGGTTCGGCTCCATGCAGCTTCCATGCACGCTGAAACCCTGCAGCAGGAAGGTCTCGGTGAAGAGGAAGAGACCGCCTGCCACTACGAGGGTATGTAGCCAGTCACGCCAGGTGGGGCTATGCTTGCGCACTCTCTTGCCCCTCGTACTGATAGGAGCGTTGCATCTGGCCTGGGTTCTGCCCACAGCGGCCACCAGCCGGCCTGCGCGCGGGCTGAAGATGGGCGACGCGCCACGGCCGAGGGCCGAGCGAGCGGAAGGAGGCGATGGGATGCATCCTGCCCGTGCCCACCTTGAGATCGTAGGCCGGTGCCACGACACACCCCTGCGCAGCCCAGGAGCCGTCGAGCGCGGCGATGAGCTCCTGAAGCGTCACTCTTGGCTGAAACCCGATGCCGGGAGTTCGCCTGCCGCCTCGGGGGCGCGCTCAACCTCGATGCGGAGCTTGGTGAGCAGCACCGCGGCCACCGCGATCCCGAGCATGGCGATGGCCGTGCGCGGCGAGACGTCGAATTCCTTGAGGAGGCGATGGCCCAGCTTCACGCGGACCTTCCGCACCTCGCCTTGAGAGACGAACTCTTGCAGCTCATCCATGAACGCCATGCCGGCGGCAGCCAGGCCGCCGCCCGCTGTCTCGCGATCCTGCTCGGCAATCACCATGGCGGTCGCCATGTCGCCGCCTGCCTGCTGGAGCGCGTAGCGCGCCTCCTCGTAGGAAACCCCCAAGCGGTTGCGGATCTCCTCCATCTTCTGCAGCTCATCCTGCATGCGTTGCCCTTCCTTCCCGCGACGCTCTTCCCGGCGCCACGCAACCGGTCACTTGATATTCAGACGCTCGTTTTGCGCGTCTCCGAGGCCGTAGAGACCGCGCACGATGGCATGGTAGGTGCGCTGGTGCAGTATCTCCGGCGCGAAAAGAGAACTCTGGAGCAGGTCTCGGGCGCCCCAGAACCCCAGGCCCTTATAGAAGACGAAGGCCACGGCGCACCCCGTGAAAAACCCGCAGATGGCGCCGAGCGGGCCATCGAACGGGTCGGCGGAGATCATCGTTTCCAGATGCATCACGTGGATGATCGTCAGCACGACCGCCATGAGGAGCGCAAAAAGCAGGAAGAGCGCCCATGCCTGGTTTTGTCCGGGGTTTGCCGTCAGGCGCAAAGAGCCGGAGACCGGACCAGACCAGAGGAGGGCGAGCCGGGCGGAAAGCAGCGCGCCGGCGACGGTGAAGAGCGCCGGCCCAAGGCCCCGCTTGGCTTCGGCGGCCGCGATGCTGCCGATGATGATCAGCACGACGAGATCAGTCCAGTTCATCGTGCCCCTCCTGCCAGCGCCATTATAATCGACGCCCGAGTGAAAGTCAACATGACGAGCGCCCGGCCTCCCAGAGAGCCGGTGCCAGAACGTTTATCCGTGTTCGCTTGTCTCTTTGATTCGGCAGCGTCGAGCACTCTCCTGCGCCCCCTTGAAGCAAGCGAGATTGAGCAAGGAAGCAGGCAGGGCAGTGGCGAATAGAAGCGTGTCTGCCCCAGTCGGGGGCGCGCATGAGAGATGGAGTACGTGGAACAGCGCGAGGAGCTTCCTGGAGAGTGCCCCCGATGCGCCCGGCCAACAGAGTGGCTGGAGGTGGATGAGACCCGGCGCGGCCGCATCTGCCGCAGGTGCGGATGGGTAGAGCTCCCACAGACTCCCGTGGTTCGCCACACGGTCGCTTCGCTGATACTGCGTCTCCTGCCCGACTCCCCGCTCGCCGCGCTGATCGATTACCTGCAGCTGTGGCGGCAGACGCGGCGCCAAAGGAAGTAGTGGCCCCAGGAGGTGGGGCGTGGCTTGGGCGGTTTCGCCAGCAATGGAGAGTATCTGTAGATGACACGCCGGGCTCTGATCCTCGGGATCCTCCTCGAGGTGCTCCTTTTTGTCTGGGTGGCACGTGCCGAGATCTCCGGCAATGTCTACCTGATCGGGTGGACGCTGCTGATGCCAGCCGTGGCGCTCCTGGTGGCGCTGCTGATCGCCAACAGCTTCCTGCGCCGCTCGAAGCGCATCGCGCCGCTATCGCGCGCCGAGCTTCTCTGCATCTATCTGATCGTCAGCGCCTCGCTTCCCGTGGCAGGCTTCGGGATGATCCGCTTCCTGGTGCTCAACCTGGGGAACACCTTCTTCTTCTCGACGCCAGAGAACAAATGGGGCGAGATGCAGGAGCATCTTCCCGCCTGGATGGTGCCAAATGAACCGGTGCGCGCCTTTGCCGGCTTCTACCGCGGCTACAGCACGCCTCCCTGGGGCGACTGGCTGGTGCCGGTCGTGGTGTGGAGCGTTTACATCGCTCTCCTCGTGGGGGGAGGGCTTTGCTTCACGCTGCTCATCCGGCGGCGTTGGATCGAAGAGGAGCGGCTCACCTTTCCCATCGCGGCGCTGCCGCTGGAGATGACGCAGCCGGGGGGCGGCTTCTTCCGCAGCCCGCTTCTCTGGGCCGGCTTCCTGCTCCCCTTCATCGGGCAGAGCCTCCTGGCCCTCAACGCGCTTTTCCCCTCGGTGCCCGCGTTCCAGATCAAAGCGAAGTGGTATCCTGTCTTCAACTCCCTCCCCTGGAGCGCCTTTGGAAGCGTTCCCATCGGCTTCTACCCGCTCTCCATCGGGTTGGCCTATCTGGTTCCGCTCGATGTCTCCTTCAGTTGCTGGTTCTTCTTCCTCTTCACGCGCCTGGAGGCGGTCTTTGGCGCGATGGCCGGCTACTCCCAGGGGGCCACGAGCAGCGCGGCGGCGCGTTTCCCTTATGCCGAGGAGCAATCGGCCGGCGCCTGGCTGATGCTGGGCCTGCTCACGCTGTGGGGGGCGCGGGCGCACCTGCGCCGCTCCTGGCGGTCGCCGGCTGGCATTGGCCTGATCGCGTGCGCGGCCGGCGCGGTTCTTTTCTGGGTCCTGGCCGGGATGCAGCTGTGGGCGGCGGTGGCGATCCTGGCGCTTTATGGCCTCTACCTGGTCGCCGGCATGCGCATCCGCGCCGAGGCGGGCGGGCAGTGGATCTTCTTCCCGCTCGCGTGGAATCCGAACTCGCTGGTGGTGAACACGCTTGGCACGGCCGGCCTGACGCCGGCCACGCTGGCGCTGACGCCGATCATGCACGCCTTCATTATCGAAGCTCGCGGCCACCCAATGCCGTTCCATCTGGAGACGTGGAAGATGGGCGAGCACGTGGATCTGAAGCGCCGCCAGATGATCATCGCGTTCCTGATCGGCCTCGCTGTTGCCCTGCCCGTCGCGTTCGCCACCTCGCTAACCGAGTGGTACCGCTCTGGGGCGGCCGTGAAGGCGGCGAACTATCCCCTGGTGAAGGCGAACATCGCCTACAATGACTGGCGCAACTGGGTCAACACGCCGCGCACGCCGGATTGGGCCGGCATCAAGGGGATGATCGCGGGCGGCGGGATCACGGTGCTCCTCACGTCGCTGCGCGCGCGCTACCTCTGGTGGCCCTTCCACCCAATCGGCTATGCGGCAGCCAACACCATCATCGTGCGCGCCTTCTGGCTCTGTTTCCTCATCGCCTGGCTCGCAAAGGTGTTGCTCCTACGCTATGGCGGAGCGCGTTCCTATCGGCAGGGGCTCCACTTCTTCCTCGGTATCGCCTTTGGCGACATCATGACCCAGGCCCTGTGGACGATCGCGGGGCAGTTGCTCGGCTTCGAAGTGTATCAGTTCGTCTCGTGACGGCGCTTGCGTTGCGAGGCCGCTCTATGGTAAAATATGCACAGCTTGGAGGGCCGTGTCGTGACTACCGTTCTATTCTGGATCATTAGCGTGCTTCAGTTCCTGGTGGCGATTGGCTTGGTGGCGATTGTCGCCATGCAGACCACCAAGAGTGAAGGGCTTGCCGGCACGCTCGGCGGCAAGAGCAGCGTGAGTTTTCAGGGACGCCCAGGCGTGGAAGAGCAGCTCCAGCACTGGACCACTTACCTCGCGGTTGCGTTCATCGTCCTCAGCTTCATCGTCGCGGTGTTTCAGATGAGGATCTTGTGAGCGGCTGTTGAGCTGAACGCCTTTGGGTTGGATGTGGTTCGGCCCCTCAGGCCCCCGAGAGTGGGGGCTTGGGGGCCGAACTGGTGTACGCGGGTTTCCGGGTGGGAATCAGGCGTTCGGCAGATGGGCTCCCATCGCTTTCAGGCGCTCTTGAAGGAGCGCGATGGGGAAGCCGCGCGTGCCCGTCTCGTGCTCGACAGCCAGCGCGGCCGCGACGCCGGCCGCCTGCCCGGTGATGAAGCATCCCGGCATCACGCGCACCGATCCCTGGAGATAGCGGTCGGAGCTGATGCAGCGGCCGGCCACCAGGAGGTTCTCCAGGCCGCGCGGCGTGAGCGTGCGGTACGGGATGCCATAGCTCTCGCCCTTGTCGTAGCGGAGGGTACGGAACTCCTCCTCGAACTGCTTATACTCCTTCTCACCGGGGCGCGAGGCGTGGATATCCACCGGGTAGGAGTAGCGCCCGATCTCGTCGTCGAAGATGGCGCGCCTCTTGAAATCCTCCAGATTGAGGACGTAGTCGCCCAGGATCCGCCGACTCTCGCGGATCCCAAGCAGCGATCCGGAGGCGACGAGCTCCATCCGCTCGAAGCCCTTCAGGTACTCCTTGTAGAAGCGCTCGTACTCCACGAGTTGCCTGCGCCCCAGCAGGAGCGCCTCGGTGAGCGAGCGTTCGTCCGTGCTATCTACCCCGAAGGTATGCCCGATGTTGCCGCCGGCCAGGCGCGGGCCAACGCGCCACATCCCGGGCAGATGCCGATCCTCATAGGTGAAGACCTTGTCCTTGAACGCATCCAGGATGCGCTGGCGCGGGTCGAGACCGGAGGCGCGCACCGCGTCCCAATCGACATCGGCCCAGAGACTGCAGAGGGTGCCGGGCATCAAGTTGCCCTCCGCGTCGCCCTTCTCGAAGGGCGCGCCGGCCCACACGGCCAGGTCGCCGTCGCCGGTGCAGTCCACGAACACCCTCGTCTTGACCGCGAAGAGACCGCTTTTTGCCTGGCAAACGGCAAGGTCAACCCTCCCCGGGGCCCCCATCTCGACGGCGATGCACTGCGTCTGGAAGGCAAAGCGCACGCCTGCTTCCACGACCATCTCGTCGTAGAGGCGCTTCAGCACCTCAGCGTGGATGGCCAGGCTGGCGCGCGGATTGTCGCGCCGGTTGTCCGGCCCGGTGCCGCCCATCTCCCAGAGGCGGTCATACACCTCGCGGCCGATGCCAGCGGCGAGGAAATGAACGCCGTCACCAAACTGCATAAAGGCCGGCACCAGACCTGCCGTGCCCATCCCGCCAAAGCACGTATGCCCTTCGGCCAGGAAGACCGTGCGGCCCTGGCGCGCGGCAGCAATGGCCGCGGCGATGCCGGCCGGACCGCCGCCCGCTACGAAGACATCCACCTCGTGTCGCACCGGAATCCGGCGCGTGAAGACCAACTCGTCGTAGGACATGCTTTCTCCTCATGCGCAAGCGCTGATAGACTCGTAGGCGAGGGTGGGATCAGCGCGCGGCGTTGATGGCGTCGCGCAGCGCCTGCGCGGCATTGCGCGCGGCACCCTCGAAATCGACGCCCTTCGAGGCGTAGAGAATGCCGCGAGAAGAGTTGACGAGCAGGCCGGTGCCCGCAGAGTCCCGGCCATTGGTCACGGCCGCGTTC
>DUUU01000424.1 GCA_012841485.1 Armatimonadota bacterium | reverse complement strand
ATGTCGAACTCGCTCCCGGGCGCGGGCACCGGCTTGCGCCGGCCGCTATCGTCGAACTCGCCCAGGACCTGGCGCACACAGCGCATGCTCTCGACGCGCCCGTTGCCAAGGAGGGTACTCGGGTTGGCGAGGAGGTGCAACCGCACGCCCTCCGCTTCGGCCGCGTCCACCTCTTCGGCGAGCGCCGGCATCTCCTCGCGGGTGCGCCGGTAGACCAGATGCACCTCGGACGCGCCCAGGCGGAGCGCGGTGCGCGCGGCATCGATGGCGGTATCGCCTCCGCCCACCACCGCCACGCGCTGGCCCTCGATGCGCGGCGGACTGCCGAGGGCGACATCGCGGAGGAAGCCGGTGGCAGAGATTACGCCCTCGCGTTCTTCTCCCGGGACACCCAGGCGCCGGTCCTTGTGCGCGCCAATCGCCAGCACGACCGCATGGCAGCCGTCGCGCCCGGTCAGGTCGTCCAACGTGAAGTCGCGACCCAGCCGCGAGTTGAGCTTGATCTCGACGCCAGCCCGTTGGATGTGCTCGACCTCCGCGCGGAGGACGTCCTTGGGCAGGCGGTAATCGGGAATGCCGACGGCCATCATGCCGCCCGCCACGGGCAGCGCCTCGTGGACGATGACCTCGTAGCCCCATTGCGCGAGGCGGAGCGCGGCGGTGAGCCCGGCCGGCCCGGCGCCGATGACGGCCACCTTCTTGCCCCTGCTCGGCATGCGCTCGGGCGTCCAGGGGTTCATCAGCTCCTGGTCCGCCATGAAGCGCTTCACCTGGCGCACGGCGACCGGGGCATCGATCTCGCCGCGCCGGCACTTCTGCTCGCAGAAGGCGGGGCAGACGCGCCCGCAGATCGCGGCGAAGGGGTTGCGCTCGCGGTGAACGGCGAGTGCCTCCGCGTATTTCCCTTCGGAGACCAGCGTCAGGTAGGCGGGCACATCCACGCCGGCCGGGCAGGAGTTGACACAGCGGGAGTGGACCAGGGCCGTGCATTTGCCGGCGGGGCAGCGTCTCTCGCGGATGTGCGCGAGGTACTCGTCGCGGAAATGGATCAGCGTGCTGCGCACTGGGCTGGGGGTCAGCTTGCCGAGCGCGCAGAGCGAGCTCTCCGCTATCACGTGAGCGAGCTCCTCGATCCGGTCGAGGTCGGCCTCCGTGCCTTGCCCCTCGGTGATCCGCGTGAGCACGTCGAGGAGTTGCTTGCCGCCCACGCGGCAGGGAGTGCACTGCCCGCACGACTCGGCGGCGGCGAAGGTGAGGAAGAACTTCGCGAGCTCCACCATGCAGGTATCCTCGTCCACGACGATCATGCCGCCGGATCCCATGGTGGCGCCTGCCGCGGTGAGCGAGTCGTAATCAATCGGCGTGTTGAGGAGCGACGCGGGGATGCACCCTCCGAGGGGCCCCCCGGTCTGCACGGCTTTGAGCTTGCGCCCGCGCGGGATGCCGCCGCCGATGTCGTAGACGATATCGCCCAGGCTGATGCCCATCGGCACCTCGACCAGGCCAACGTTGTTCACCCGGCCGGAGAGGGCGAAGACCTTGGTGCCCTTGCTCTTTTCCGTGCCGATGGATGCAAACCACTCGGGGCCCTGGGTGAGGATCGGCGGGATGTTGGCCCACGTCTCAACGTTGTTGATGTTCGTCGGCTTGCCCCAGAGGCCAGAGACGGCGGGGAAGGGGGGCCGGGGGCGTGGCTCGCCGCGCCGGCCTTCGATGGAGGCGATGAGCGCCGTCTCCTCGCCGCACACGAATGCGCCCGCGCCCTCCTTGATGTGGAGATCGAAGGCGAAGCCGGTGCCCAGAATGTTTTCGCCGAGGAGGCCATACTCTTTCGCCTGCGCGATTGCGAGCTTCACCCGCTCCACGGCGAGGGGGTACTCGGCGCGGCAGTAGAGGTCGCCTTCCTGCGCGCCGATGGCATACGCGGCGACCGTCATCCCCTCCACGATGCTATGGGGGTCGCCCTCCAGGATGCTGCGGTCCATGAACGCGCCCGGGTCGCCCTCATCGGCGTTGCAGATCAGGTATTTCGGGTGGCCGGCGGCCTTGCGCGTGAACTCCCACTTGAGCCCGGTGGGGAAGCCGGCGCCGCCGCGCCCGCGCAGGCCCGAGTGCTTGATGGCGTCGATCACCTCTTCTGGCGTCATCTGGGTGAGTGCTCGGCCGAGGGCCTCATAGCCGCCGCGGGCGATATACTCCTCGATGACGGTGGGGTTGATGACGCCGCAGTTCCGCAAGGCGATGCGCACCTGCTTGCCATAGAACGGGATCTCCTCGTAGCGCGGCAGGCGGCGCTGCGTCTCCGGCTCCTGATAGAGCAGGCGCTCAACCAGGCGGCCCTTGATCAGCGTCTCCTCGACGATCTCCGGCACATCTTTGACGCCGACATGGCAGTAGAAGATGCCATCCGGGTAGATGACGGCCACCGGGCCGAAGGAGCAGAATCCGCGACAGCCCGTGCGCACCACCCGTATCTCGTCGCCCAGGCCACGCCGGCTGATCTCCGCGAGCATCGCGCTCGCGATATCGTCCGGGTCGAGCGTCTTGCACCAGGTGCCGGCGCAGATGGCGACATGGGCTCGGTACAGCGGTTCGCTCATTTGCCTCCTCCTATCCGAAGCTCGAGGTCCTCCCCACCACCCATTCCTCGACGGGCTGGCCGCGGAGGAGGTGCTCGGATATGATGCGCGGCACCCTCTCGGGCGTGACCTTTCCGTAGGCGATGCGGGCGCCGCCCGCCTGGACGATATCCAGGAGCGGCTCCTGCGCGCACATCCCAATGCAACCGACGGTGGTGACGTGCGCCTCGATACTCTCCCTGGCGAGCTCCTCCAGCACGGCGCGCATCACCTCGCGCGCGCCGGCGGCGATCCCGCACGTGCCCATGCCGATGATGATCTTGGTGCCCGTGGCTTCCCGCACCCGGATGTCCCGATGCGCCTCCTCCCGCAGGCGCCTCAGGTCATCGAGCGACTTCAGCGTCCTTGTCTCACTCATCAGTTGTCCTCCTGGGGGAGAGTAGCCCGCGGTGGCTCGTGCTCCCGCTCAACTGTCGGTGTTCCGGAGCTCTCGATGGCCGGCAGCCGCACCGATCCCGGCCGGCCCTCACCGAGCGCGTGGAGATGTTCCTCTAGGTACTCGCGTAGCCAGCGCGCGACCGCCGGGTGGGCGAGGGAAGTCTCGCCTGCCAGTTCTCTCGCCTGCGCGGTGCTGAAGGTGAAGCGGTGCCCATCCACCCCATGTTGATACTCCAGGTCGATCATCGGCGCCGCGGCGATCAGCGTGACCAGGGTGGCGGCCATGTCTCCCATCGGCTGCCGATCCACGTGGCTGGCGCGCAGCCAGGCGGTGACCGTGGTGCCTTCCCCCGGGCGCGAGCGGACCTCCAGGCCGCCCTCGCACGCGCGCGCCGCCTCTGCCAGCAACGGAATGCCGAGGCCCACCCGCCGGGTGGCGCGCGTCGTATAGAAAGGGTCGGCTATCCGGCGCGCCTCCTCCGGATCCATCCCGCGGCCATCATCGATGACGCGGATCACGATCCGGTCGGCGGTGATCTCCTCGGTCACCTCGATGCGTAGGCGCCGGGCGCCCGCCTCCAACGAGTTGAAGGCGACATCGAGGACGTGTTCAGCTAGCTCGCGCATGGCTACTGCCCATATCTGCTCTTGTCCGGTGATCACGCGCTCGTCGTGACCGCGGCCTCCTGGTGCGTCTTGGAGTTCTCAAGGGCTTCGTCGAGGATCTGCTTCACCTTCTCCGGCGTGGCCCGCCCGACGACCTGGCCATTCACCACCGCGACGGGCGAGATGGCGCACGCACCCAGGCAGTACACCACCTCTAGGGTGAACTCATAGTCCGGGGTCGTCTCGCCCGGTTGGATGCCGAGTTCGCGCTGCGCCAGTTCTACGGACCGCCCCGCGCCGCCGACATGACACGCCGTGCCGTCGCAGAGCCGGAGGAGCGTCCGGCCGCGGCGCGTGAGCGAGAACTGCGAGTAGAAGGTGGCGACGCCCACGACTTCGGATACGGGCATATCGAGCCGGTCGGCGATGTGCGCGAGCGCGCTCTTTGGCAAGTAGCCAAAGACCTCCTGAGTCTTCTGCAGGATCGGGATGAGCGAGCCGTGTCCCCTCCCGATGCTGTCGATGACGGCATCGATCTCGCTCAGATCGAGGGTTTCTGCTGCTTCCGCCATGGCCACTCCTTCCTGCGGCCCGCCACCGGGCCGCACGCCTGCGCCCCGGCTCAGGCATCCAGACAGAAGCCAAGGCCGGCGACGTTGCGCGAGCAGGTCGCGCAGGGATCATAGCTGCGCGCCACCATCGCGAGGCGCATTTTCAGGGGATCACCCGGCTCCTCGGTGCCCCGCGAAGCAACAGCGCGCAGGGCGGCCTCCAGATTGAGCACATTGTGAGACGCGGGAGAGACGATTACCGCCCTGCGAACCACGCCCACGGCATCCACGTGGTAGCGGTGGTAGAGCAGGCCGCGCGGCGATTCGACGGCTGCTGCGCCTTCGCCGGCGGTCACCTCATAGCGCACCTCTTCGTCGCGCCACTCCAGATGGTCGAGCATGCGAGTGCACTCTTCCACCGCATGCACTAGCTCCACGGCGCGTGCGACGACGGATGCGAGCGGGTTGTGGCTAGGGAGCGAGAGCCCGCACGATCGCAGCGCCTGGGATGCCGTAGTGCTCAGACGGTCTTGGTTCAGGTTCAGGCGCGCGAGTGGCCCGACGAGGAGCGGGGTTGGCCCGCGCGCGTGGCAGGTGAGGGGGTTGCCAGCGACGAGCGCGCGCCGCTGGACCTCCTGGTGATAGTGCGAGACGGGCAGGTTGAGGCCGGCCGTCGAGGTGACTCGCCCGGCGTGGACCGGGTAGTCCCCCTCCTCACGCACGGCCACCTGCTCGCTGGGGAGCGAGAGCGGGGGGATGCGCATCGCGCTCACGAGGGCAACGCTCTCCAGCGCATCCACACGTCCTCGCTCCAGGCGCCGGAGCACCCGATCGATGGCGGACCGGCTGGGGAGCGGAGGGGTTCCACCGGTGCGCAGGGGGAGAGGCGCCGCGCGCCGCCCGCCCACGATGCCGGTCAGGTCCGCCCCCAGCTTCTTGAGCCGGAGCGCGCGCTGCACGACCTCCGGGTGCGCGGACGCCAGCGCGAAGGAGCTGCTATGCCCGAGCAACCCCGGTGCCGCCAGGAAATGGATGTGGAGCGCGTGGCCCTGGATCCACTGCGCGAGCAGGAGGAGGCGCCGGTGTGCCTTCATCAGGGGCGTGGCCTCGATTCCAAAGGCCGCCTCCAGGGCCTCCACCGCCGCGACCTGGTGGCACACACCTTGCTGGGCGCATGCGCCCGCGACAGCGGCCGGCACGGCGTGGAATGGCTTCCCGGCCAGTGCGAGCCGGGCGACGTGTGGCGACGTGAAGAGAGGGATGCGCAGGCAAGGCGTCTCGTCCATCGTGACGACGAGCTCGAGGCCTCCCTCTCCTTCCGGATGGGTGGCATAACCGACACAGATATCGCTGGAGGTGACAGCAGGCATGTGACTGCCCTCCTGGTGCGCGGTGATCGCGTCGGTGACATCGTGAACAGCGCCGGAGGCACGGGCGATCCACACGCTGTCGCACGGTGCCCAGACTATAACATCAGTGACTATCGGTGTCAATCGGGAATACCCCGTGTTTCTGCAGGGCAATTTCACCTGGATTCTCCTTATCGATCAGAGGTTTCTCCCTTATCTGATCCGCACGCACCCCAGTGATTCCGGGCGTTGGCGCCCATGCGGGTGCCACCTTCTCGGCTGGCCTGTCCTCCCGCCTCGCGAGAGACCGGGGCGGGCCGCGCGTGAGTGGCGTTTGCGCCGATTTTCACGATCGCTGCCCCTCGTGCGCCTGGTGACCGCGCGGCTGGCCCGGGGTGGCACCAGGGGGGAGCGATCGGAGGAGCATCCGCAAGGAGGGAGGCCGCCAGGAGAAAGGGGCCCGTTGGCGAATGGATCCCGGACGCGCTGGGGCGCGACGCGGGAGCCTGGAGGGCGAGCGATGGGCCGGGGTGTCTACGCGGCGGACCTGCACATTCACTCGGTGCTGTCGCCTTGCGGCGACCTGGAGATGTCTCCGGGCCGGATCCTGGAGCGGGCGGCGGCGGTCGGGCTGGACTTGATCGCGATCACGGACCACAACATGGCGGAGAACGGCAGGGCGCTGCGCACGCTGGCCGCAGGCAGCCCGGTCGCCGTCCTCTATGGCATGGAGCTCGAGACCGCGGAGGAGGCGCACCTCGTCTGCCTCTTCGATTCGTTGGAGGTCGCGGCCTCCTGGCAGGAGTTTGTCTATTCCCGCTTGCCGGACCTAGCGAATGACGCGCTCCGCTTCGGCGATCAGGTGGTGGTGAACGAGAAGGATGAGATTGTGCGCTTCGAGCGGCGCCTGCTGGCCAACGCGGCGTCGGTGACGCTCGACGAGGCGTGCGCGGAGGTGCATGCGCGCGGCGGCCTGGCGATTGCGGCGCATGTGGACCGGCCGGCGCACTCCGTGGTCAGCCAGCTCGGCTTCCTCCCTCAAGGCGTGCGCCTGGATGCGGTGGAGCTGACCCGGCACGCCACCGAGGGGTTCGTCGCGACGCACGCGCACTGGCTCCGCGGGCTCGCGGCGGTCCGCTTCTCCGATGCGCATTTCCTGCACGACGTGGGCGCGCAGCGCACCTACTTTCGAATCGAGGCCCCGACGGTCTCGGAGATCGCCCTGGCACTGCGCGGCGAGGCCGGCCGCGAAGTGGCCGGCTACGCGTGATCGGCGAACGGCCCCCTATGGATCAGGGGTCTGTCCGATGTTTCCGACATATTCCGGGAGATCCCTGGTTTACTGTCAGTGAATACCCTTACGCCGATGCGGAGAATGCCCGATGGTCACTCCTCGGTTCTCGTGCCATAATAGTTTGTGAAAGGGGTCACAAGCATGGAAGCATGCGCGGATAATGTGCTGTATCAGCAGCTGGATTCGGTGATGGAGCAGTATGGGCGCTCACCGGATTCGTTGATTCAGGTGTTGCACCGCGGTCAGGAGCTTTTCGGGTATCTTCCGGAGGAGGTCCTGCAGTACGTAGCCAAGGGCCTGAGGATTCCCATCAGCAAGGTCTATGGCGTGGTGACCTTCTACTCGTTCTTCACGACGGTGCCCAAGGGCAAGCACACGATCATGCTCTGTTTGGGCACGGCGTGCTACGTGAAGGGCGCGGAGCGCATCCTGCAGCGGCTCAAGAAGGAACTGGGCGTGGAGTTGGGGCAAACGACCTCCGACCACCTCTTCACCCTCTCGGCAGCGCGGTGCGTCGGCGCGTGCGGTCTGGCCCCGGTAGCGATGATTGGCGACGACGTCTACGGCAAGCTGACGCCAGACAAGATGATCCGCACCCTCAAGAAATACCGCTAGGGGATGGATGAGATCGCCCTGCACGTGCTAGACATCGGCATGAACGCCGTCGCGGCGGGGGCCCGCCGCGTGGTGGTCACCATCGTAGAGGATGTCGAGAAGGACCGACTGGAGATCCGCGTCGTCGATGACGGCAAGGGGATGGATCCAGAGCAGGTGCGCGACGTGCTAGAGCGCTTTTCCAGCGACAAGGCAGAGAGGAAGCGACCCATCGCGCTGGGTTTGGCGCTGCTGCGCCAGACCGCCGAAAGATGTGGCGGGGGCTTGCGGATCACCTCGATGCCGGGTCGCGGTACCCAAGTGGATGCCTGGATGCGGCATCGCGACTATGATCGGCCGCCGCTTGGAAACCTGGCCGACACGCTCTTCGCGCTGTGCCTCGGTGCCCCGGAGGTGGATGTGCAGTGCACCCACCAAAAGAACGGCACGGTATTTCACTTCGACAGCGCGCAGGTGCGCCAGGCACTGGGTCCAGGGGTGTCCCTTCAAAGTCCGGAAGGCGTTCGCGCCGTGCGTCGGGCGCTCGGGAGCAGAGAATGAAGCTATCGGATTTGCAGCAATGGCGAGACCGCGCGGTGCGTGATGTGAGCATGCGCGGAGAACGCAAGGAGTGGCGCGTTGTGGTGAGCATGGGCACCAGCGGGATCGCGGCTGGCGCGCGCGACGTGATGCGGGCGCTCATGGATGAGATCGAGCGCCAGGAGTTGGAGAACGTCGAGGTGGCGCTCACCGGCAGCCTGGGCCTGGACGACTTCGAGCCCGTGCTGCGGGTTGAGCACCAGGACGAGAGCGTGTTCTACGGGCGTCTGACACCGGAGGCGGCGCGGAGCATCATCAGCGAGCATGTCTGCCAGGGCCGCAAGGTAGAGCGCTTCGTCATTGGTTTGCCGAAGGAGAGGGAGTAAATGCCCGCCTATCGTTCACATGTGCTGCTGTGCGCCGGAGGCGCCTGCATCTCGTGCGGATGCCTCTCCGTGCGCGATGCCCTGGAGCAGGAACTGCAGCGGCAGGGCCTGTCGGATGAGATCCGCGTTGTCCAGACGGGATGTGTCGGCTCCTGCGACCTCGGTCCGGTGATGATCGTCTATCCTGACGAGGTCTTCTACCAGAAGGTGCGCCCGGCCGACGTTCCCAAGCTCGTCGAGGAGCATTTCCTGAAGGGGCGGATCTACGAGCCGTTGCTGGTGAAATCGCCCGAAACGGATAACCTGATCGCCACGCAGCGTGAGTTCGCCTTCTTCAACAAGCAGTTCAAGGTCGTGCTGGAGAACTGCGGCATCATCGACCCGGAGAAGATCGACGAGTATGTGGCCCGAGGCGGCTACCAGGCCCTCGGCACGGTGCTCACGGAGCGCTCTCCCCAGTGGGTGATAGAGGAGGTCAAGAAGAGTGGCCTGCGCGGGAGGGGCGGCGCGGGCTTCCCCACCGGCATCAAGTGGGAGCTGATGAGCAAGTCGGCCGGTGACGAGAAGTATGTGGTCTGTAACGCCGACGAGGGCGACCCGGGCGCGTTCATGGACCGCAGCGTTCTCGAGGGCGACCCGCACCGGGTGCTCGAGGCGATGGCGATTGCGGGGTATGCGGTTGGCGCCCAGAAGGGCTTCATCTACTGCCGCGCCGAATACCCGCTGGCGATCAAGCGCACCCAACTGGCGATCAACCAGGCGCGGGAGGCGGGCTTCCTCGGGAAGAACCTCTTCGAGACGGATTTCTCCTTCGACATCGAGATCCGCGTGGGCGCCGGCGCCTTCGTGTGCGGCGAGGAGACGGCGCTGCTTGCGTCGATCGAGGGCAGGCGCGGCATCCCGCGGCCCCGACCGCCCTTCCCGGCCGTCTCCGGCCTCTGGGGCAAGCCAACGCTTATCAGCAACGTCGAGACCTACGCCTGCATCTGTCCGATCATCCGGCGCGGCGGCGAGTGGTACGCCAGCATTGGCACGGAGAAGAGCAAGGGCACCAAGGTCTTTGCCCTTGCAGGGAAGATCCAGAACACCGGCCTGGTGGAGGTGCCGATGGGCACCACCCTGCGCGAGATCGTCTACGACATCGGCGGTGGCGTGCCCAACGGCAAGAAGTTCAAGGCGGCCCAGACGGGAGGCCCCTCTGGCGGGTGCATCCCAGCCGAGCATATCGATGTCTCGATGGACTATGAGAGCCTGGCCAAGATGGGCTCCATCGTCGGCTCGGGCGGCCTCATCGTCATGGACGAAGACTCGTGCATGGTGGATGTGGCCAAGTTCTTTATGGACTTCTGCATGGACGAGTCGTGCGGGAAGTGCCCGCCCTGCCGTGTTGGCACGCGCCAGATCTACGGCATTCTCGATAGGATCTCCAAGGGCCAGGCCGTGGTGGAGGACCTCGCGCTCCTTGAAGAGCTGTGCATGATGGTCAAGGAGACCTCACTCTGTGGCTTGGGGCAGACCGCGCCCAACCCGGTGCTCTCCACGCTGCGCTACTTCCGTGACGAGTACCTCGCGCACATCGTGGACAAGCGCTGTCCGGCCAAGGTCTGCGCGGATCTGGTGACCTACTCCATCGATGAGGAGCTCTGCACCGGATGCAGCCTGTGCGCCAAGAACTGCCCGGAGAACACCATCTTCAAGGTGGATGGCGAGAAGAAATACCGCATCGACCCGGTCCGGTGCATCCGGTGTGGCGTGTGCCACGACGTGTGCCGGTTCAACGCGGTGATCAAGGAGTAGAGGTGGCAGATAGTAGACGGCGGGTAGCGGAAAGCGGGCGCGCTCCCGCTCCGCAAGCGCGAGTCTGCAATCTGTAGTGGCATTGAGAGGATGCGATGAGCGACATCACAATGACCATCGATGGCCGCGAGGTGCGGGCGAAGCAGGGCCAGACGGTGCTCGAGGTGTGCCAAGAGCACGGCATCTATCTGCCCACGCTCTGCCACTGGCCGGGGCTGTCGAATGTGGGCGCGTGTCGCCTCTGCGTGGTGGAAGTAGAAGGGACCAACAAGCTTGGCACCTCCTGCACCATGCCGGCGGCGGACGGCCTGAAAATCCGCACGCAGTCTGAGGCGCTAACCGCGCGCCGGAAGATGACGCTGGAGCTGCTCTTCGCCGAGCGGAACCACTTCTGCCCGGTCTGCCCGGAGAGCGGCGCCTGCGAGCTTCAGGATCTGGGTTACCGCTATGGAATCGACTCCATTCGGTATCCCTATCTCTTCCCAGCACTGCCGCTGGATGTCTCGCACGATCACATCGCCATGGAGCCCAGCCGCTGCGTGCTCTGCCAGCGCTGCGTGCGCATCTGCAGCGAGCGCGTGGGCGTGGGCACGCTCGATTTCCGCGAGCGCGGCATCCAGCAGATGGTCTCGCCCGATATGGGCCTGCCCCTCGGCGAATCGAGCTGCGTTTCCTGCGGCGCTTGTATGCAGGTGTGCCCCACGGGCGCCATCTTTGCCAAGAAGACGGCCTACCTGGAGCGCGCGGCGACCGCGGGGGGCCCCCAGAGCGCGATGCGTGCCGTCGCGAGCACTTGTGCCGGGTGCAGCCTTGGCTGCCGGACGCTCGTGCAGGTCTCCAACGACCGCGTGGTGCGCATCGATGCCGACATGGAAGCAGGCGACGCCGGGGTTCTCTGTCGCAAGGGGCGATTCCTGCAGATGGAGTTCTCCGGCGAGCGCATCACCCAGCCGCTCGTGCGCGAAGGCGATACGCTGAAGCCGGCCGATTGGGACACCGCGCTTGCCACCGTGGCAGACCGCCTGGGCAAGATCGCGCGCGAGCGCGGCGCCGGCGCGGTGGCGGGCATCGCCTCGCCCGCGCTCACGAATGAGGTGCTCTACCTCTTCCAGAAGGTGATGCGCGCGGGCGTGGGCACCGGCAACATCGATGCGGTGGATGGCCGCGACTTGCGCGTCAGCCGGGCCGCGACCGAGGGCCTGTTGGGCCCGGATGTGCGCGCCAAAGTGGAGGCGCACCTGGCGGATCTCGATGAGGCGGATCTCTTCGTGGTCATCGGTGCGGATCCAACGAAGACGCACCCGGTGGCGGCGGCCGCGATTCGCCGTGGCGTCTATCACCGCCGGGCGCAGCTGATCGTGATCAACCCGCGCAAGACCGGCCTCACGGATCTGGCGGATCTGGCCGTGCAGCCAAAGCGGGGCACCGACGGCACGCTCCTCAACGGCGTGATGCGCGCCCTGGTCGAGGCGAAGGGGGGAGCTCCTGCCGCGCTCACGGCGATGCTCATGCAGTACACCCCCGAGGCGGTTGCTGCCGAAACGGGCGTCAGCACCGACGAGCTCCAGCAACTGGCCGAGGCCTACACGGCGGCGCGGCATCCCGTGCTCATCTATGGACGCGGGATGACCAAGCAGAATGACCCGCGCCTCATCGCGACCATGCAGGCCCTGACGCTCGTCGCCGGGCATGCCACGGCGACCTCCTTCCCGATTCTCGGGCTGCGCCGGTCGGCCAGCAGCACGGGCGCGTTCGATCTGGGGGTGGACCCGACTCGCCTGCCCGGCCGGCTCCGCTTCACGCCTGCTGAGGCAAACCGCTTTGCCTCGGCGTGGGGGAAGCCGGTGCCGGAGCCAACGAGCTTCAACGCCAATGAGTTCGATCCGAAGGCGATTGCCGCACTCTACCTCCTCGTTGGCGATGATGCCCTGCCGCAAGAAGAGGAGATGGCCGAACGGCTGGCGGAGCTGGACTTTGTGGTTGTGCAGGCCGCCTATCGAACGCCGCTCACCGAGGTCGCGGATGTGGTGCTGCCCGCGCCGACCTGGGCGGAGCAATCGGGCACCTTCACCGGAATCGATGGCGAGGTGCGCCCGCTGCGCCAGGCGGTGACGCCGCCCGATGGCGTGCGGATGCCGTGGGACGTGCTCTGCTCTCTGGGGAACGCGCTCGGCCTGAAGGGTTCTTATGCCAACGTGGCCGAGGTGGCGCACGAGATTGGCCGGCTGGTGCCGGAGTATGCCGAGGCCCTGGCCACCGGGGAGCGAGCGGTCCAATTCCGCGACGCTTCCTTCGATGTGCGCCGGTCAGAGCTGCGCGCGCCGGACTACCTTGCTGAGTCGGGAGGTCGTTAAGCATGAGTGACAAGCCCAAGATTGCGACGGTCTGGCTGGGCGGATGCTCTGGGTGCCACATGTCGCTGCTGGATCTGGACGAGGGTCTGCTCGATCTGGCCAAGGCGGCGACGATCACCGCCAGTCCGATCACCGATATCAAGGAGCCGCCCGAGGTGGATGTCTGCCTGGTTGAGGGGGCGGTGTGCAACACCGATAACCTGGAGGTGCTCCGCAAGTGTCGCGAGCGCGCGAAGGTCCTGGTGGCGTTCGGCGATTGCGCCTGCTTCGGCAACATCCCGGCGATGCGCAACTTCGTCTCGTTGGAAGAGACGCTCCAGCGCGGCTACGTGGATACGGAGAGCACGGCCTCCGGCGAGGTGCCCCGCGGCGAAGAGCTGCCCGCGCTGCTGGAGAAGGTTCAGCCGATCAGCTACTATGTGAAGGTGGATGCCAACCTGCCCGGCTGCCCGCCCTCGGCAGAGGCGATCCTCTTTGCGGTGACGGAGCTGCTTTCGGGCCGGCTGCCGAAGCCGGAAGGAGAACTGCTGCGCTACGATTGAGATGTGAGATGTGGGACGCGGGAGGATGCTGCCCTGAGCGCGTTGTGAGGGGATAGCCACGGGGCCACCGCGCGTGGAGAGGATCCCCGGTGGCGCATCCAGCCCTCTCGCGTCATGCATCTCCTCTCCTGCATCCCAGATCACGGAGAGGGATATGTCTAGGACTGTAACGATAGAGCCGGTAACCCGCATTGAGGGGCATGCCAAAGTGACGGTGCGCCTCGGCGATGACGGCAAGGTGCAGCAGGCGCGCATGCACGTGGTGGAGTTCCGCGGCTTCGAGAAGTTCTGCGAGGGCCGCCACTTCACCGAGATGCCGACGATCACCGAGCGCATCTGTGGCATCTGCCCCGTCAGCCACCACCTCGCCGCCGCCAAGGCGGGCGATGCGATTCTCGGGGTGACCATCCCGCGGACCGCCTTCATGCTGCGCGAGTTGATGCACATGGGGCAGATCCTGCAGTCGCACGCCCTCAGCTTCTTCCACCTATCGGCGCCGGACCTGCTACTCGGCTTCGATGCCGACCCGGCGGTGCGCAACGTGGTCGGCCTCATCCAGCAGCAGCCGGAGATTGCCCTCAAGGGGATCAAGCTCCGCAAGTTCGGGCAAGAGATCATCGCTCGCGTCGGCGGGCGCAAGATCCACCCGACCTTCTGTGTGCCCGGCGGCGTGAACCAGCGCCTGGCCGCGTCCGACCGCGAGGCGATGCTCGCCGGGATCGACGAGGCGATTGCCGGCTGCCAGGACGCGATCAGCCTTATCAAGCGCTACTATGCCGATAACGCCGACGAGGTGGCGCGCTTCGGGAACTTCCCGTCGCTCTATGGCGGCCTCGTCACCGAGGATGGTAGCCTGGAGCACTATCACGGCCGGATGCGCTTCGTCGATGCTGATGGCAAGGTGCTGGAGAACGGGATCGACCCGGGCGATTATCTGGACTACATCGCCGAGACGACGGAGGAGTGGTCGTACCTGAAGTTCCCGTACTTCAAGCGGGTGGGCTATCCCGAGGGCGCCTACCGCGTCGGGCCGCTGGGCCGCCTGAACGTGGCGGAGAGCGCGCGCACGCCCCTGGCGAACGAGGAGCTGAACAGCTTCAAGGCGCTCGGAAACGGCCGGCCCGTGCAGGGAACGCTGTACTACCACTACGCGCGCATGATCGAGGCGCTGTATGCCGTGGAGCGGGCCCGCCAGCTGCTGGAAGACCCGGAGATCATGGGCCGTGATATCGTGGCGTCGTCCAACGGTCTGCAGCCGCGAGGCGTGGGCGTCATCGAGGCTCCGCGCGGCACGCTCTTCCATGATTACCACGTGGACGAGACGGGGCGCCTGGAGAAGGTGAACCTGATCGTCTCCACCGGGCAGAACAACGTGGCGATGAACGAAGCCGTCGCCTCGGTCGCCCGCGAGTGGGTGGATGGCAACAAGCTGCGCGAGGGGATGCTCAACCGCGTGGAAGCCGCTATCCGCGCCTACGACCCGTGCCTCTCCTGCTCCACGCACGCCATCGGCCAGATGCCGATTGCCGTGGAGCTCATCGGCCCGGATGGCGAGCAGCTCGACCGCGTGGCCCGGTAGGATAGCCAGCGCGGTCTGCCGCGAATCGCATCAGAGAGACCCTCGAATGGGCCGGTGGCGGGAGATCCCGCTGCCGGCCCCTCTTGCTTTCCACGGTAGCCCCGGAGGGGCAGGCATTCTCCTGCTCGATGGTGGCGAAGCCAGCGGCTACCGCGTGCCTGGATTGGGGGGGGGAGACGATGGTGCCACGGGTGTTGATTGTTGGTTGCGGGAATGCCAGCCGGCGTGATGACGGCGTGGGCCTTTATGTGGTCCGAGGGCTTGCCCGCGCGTTTGGACTGCCTCTGGACGAGGAGGCGGATGAGGTGAGCGTCGCGCGCGAGGTGGCAACCCCGGAAGGCCCGGTCCACCTGCAGCTGCGCTTCGAGCAGCAGCTGGACATCGTGTTGGGTGACGAGCTCAAAGATGTGGACCTCTTCGCCGTCATCGACGCGCACACCGGCGTCTATCCCGAGGCGCTGCGCCGCGTGGAGGCCAAGCCGGGCTACACTTCCTCCCTGACGTCGCATCACCTCACCGCCGATACCCTGGCCGGCCTCTCCCAGGCGCTGCACGGGCGCGCGCCTCGCACCGTCATCTTCTCCGTTTTGGGGCACGACTTCAACTTTGGCGAGGGCCTCACGCCGCAGACGCAGGCAGCCGCCGATGAGGCGATCCGGCAGCTCCGCGATCTGGTGCAAGAAGCCGCGCGCACCGCGCCCGCTTGACCGATAGCGCCCGGGCGCCTTCCTCAGCCAGAGTTTGCGCCGGCCCGGGGCGGGGTAGAGTGCCTCGGAGAGGGGGCCGGGGATGGCCTTGCTGCTCGTCACGTTCGTGGTGGCGCTTCTCGCGGGAGGAATCGCTTCCGTGGCCGGCTTCGGCATCGGCAGCCTGCTGACGCCACTCCTCAGCGTACCCCTGGGCACGCGTCTGGCCGTTGCCGCCGTCTCCATCCCGCACGCCGCCGGCACGGCGGCGCGTCTCTGGCGCCTGCGCGACCAGGTGAACCGCCGGGTGCTCTGGAGCTTCGGGCTTGCGAGCGCGGCGGGCGGTCTGGCCGGCGCCGTCGGAAACGCGGTGATCGCCACTGGTTTTCTCACCCTTGTGCTCGCCGGGCTACTGGTTCTCGCCGGTTCGATGGAGCTCACCGGCCTCACCAGCCGCGTGCGCTTCACGGGGACGGCCGCCTGGATCGCGGGTGGGCTCTCCGGGGTTTTCGGAGGGCTCGTGGGCAATCAGGGCGGGATTCGCACCGCGGCTCTCCTCGGGTTCGACCTCCAGCGCGACGCCTTCGTCGCCACGGCTACGGCAATCGCCTTGATGGTGGATCTCGTCCGCGTGCCGGTCTACCTGGCCACGCAAGGCACCGCCATCGCGGCGCAGTGGCCGGTGGTAACCGTGGCCACCGCCGGCGTCCTCATCGGGACTCACTTTGGCACGCGCGTCCTCCAGCGCATTCCTGAGCGCCTCTTCCGCACGCTCGTCTCCCTCCTCATCCTGGCATTGGGAATCGCCCTGGGCACGCGGGGGATTCGGATGCTATGATACCCGGCGAGTGAGCCTCAGAGCTTTGGCAGCTCCTCGCACGCTTCGGCGAGCAGGTCCACCGTGTGCATGGCGCGCACCTGGCCGGCCAGGCCCGCGCGGTGGATGCCGAGGCGAAGCTGGATCAGGCACCCGGGGTTGCCGGTGGTGACGACTGTGGCGCCGGTGCGCCGGAGCTGCTCCATCTTCTCGTCGAGGATCCGCATCGAGACGTCGAAGTGGAGCAGCGAGTACGAGCCCGCGGAGCCGCAGCAGCGGTCGCTCTCCGCCATCTCCACCAGCTCCAGCCCGGGCAGCCGGCGCAGGAGGTCGCGCGGCTCCTTCTTCACCTTCTGGACGTTCGCCAGGTGGCAGGAGTCCTGGTAGGTGAGGCGCTCGTTCACGCGCCGCAGGGCGGGAAGCGCGCCATGGGTGGCGATCAGCTCCGCGACGTCGCGCACCCTGGCAGAGAACTGACTGGCGCGTTCGGCCCATTCCGGGTCGTCTCGCAGGAGGTGGGGATATTCGAGAAGCTGCGCCCCGCAACCGCCCGCGTTGCTCACGTAGAACTCCGCGCCGGAGGCCTCGAAGGCGGCGATGTTCTGCTTCGCCAGCTTGCGCGCGATTTCCAATTCGCCGGCGTGGGCATGAAGCGCGCCGCAGCACGTCTGGCCTTTGGGAATGAACACCTCGAACCCGCACGCGCGCAGCAGCTGCACCGTGCGCCGGTTGGTCCGGTGGAGCAGCGCCTCGGCGACGCATCCCGTGAGGAACGCGACCCGGGCGCGCCGCTCGCCGGCGGCCGGGTAGAGGGCGCCGTGAGGCAGGCGCTCGGTGGGAGAGGCCAGATCGGTGAGGGCCGTCTCGAACTCGCCCAGGTGCATCGGAAGCCACTTCAGAATGCCGGTTGTCCGCGCGAGCCAGCGGATTCCCAGCTTCTCGTAGAACCAGAGGAGACCGCCCAGGAAGCGCAGCAGGCGCGTGTTTGGCACCAGCCGCTCGAAGAGAAACCGCTGCGCCCATCCCTTCAGCCCGGATGGCCGGGTTCGCTGGAAGAGCGCGGCGCGCGCCTCCTCCAGGACGTGGCCGTAAACGACGCCCGCCGGGCAGACCGGCTCGCAGGCGCGGCAGCCCAGGCAGAGGTCGAGCGGCTGTCGGAGGGCCGCCACGGGGTCGAGCTGGCCCTCGGTGGCCGCCTTGACCAGCGCGAGGCGCCCGCGCGGCGAGTGCGTCTCCCGGCCCAGATGACGGTAAGTGGGGCAGGCCGCGAGGCAGAAGCCGCAGCGCATGCAGGAGTCGAGTGGGATGTGGGTGGTGAGAGAGAGGGATTGCTGGCCCTCCTGGCATGAAGCGGCCCCGGCTTGCGTCTCTGTGCCCGAGCCCTGAACTTGCTGTCCCGATCCCTGGCCGCTCACCGGCTCACCGTCATTCTTCTGCGTGGCCCCTCCGCGAAGATCTTTCCCGGGTTCAGGACCCCCTGCGGGTCGAACGCCTCCTTCAGGCGCTTCATCAGCGCGAGGGCGTCTGCTCCCACGCGCGCCTCCAGGAAGCCGGATTTGGCGGCGCCGACGCCATGCTCGCCAGTGATGGTGCCACCGAGTTCCAGCGCCTTGGCGAAGATCTCGGCGAACGCCTCTTCCACGCGGGCAATCTCCTCCGTGTCGCGCGCGTCCGTGAGGCAGGTGGGGTGCAGGTTGCCATCGCCCGCGTGTCCGAAAGTGCAGATGCGTACGTGGTGCCGGCGCGCGGCTTCCTGGATCGCCTGGACCATCTCGGCCAGGCGCGAGCGCGGCACGCT
>DUUU01000423.1 GCA_012841485.1 Armatimonadota bacterium | reverse complement strand
CGCCGCGTCTGCCCGAGGGACTCTCGTCGCTAGCTGACGGGCGTGATCATCGATGGAGGGTGCAAGCATGGAATCGATTTACCGTTACGCGGATGTGGGCCTGATCCATTTTATGGCCTATCCCCAGTGCATCAAAGGCGAGGGGCCGATCCTTGAGACGCTGCGAGAGATCGCCGAGGATCCCTTCTTTACCGCCGTCGAGGTGACGCGCATGGAGGATCCCCAGGTGCGCAAGGATGCGGCGAAGCTGATCAGGGACTCGGGGATGAAGGCCGCCTTCGGTGGCCAGCCGTGCATGCTCACCCAGAAGCTGAGCCTCTGCACCCTCGACGCCGCGGCCCGGAAGGCGTGCATCACCGAGTTGAAGCGCTGCATGGACATGGCCTACGAGCTGGGCTGCGTCGGCTTCGGCGTCCTTTCCGGACCCGTGCCGGACGACCCTTCGAAGTACGGCGAGGCGACCGACCGCCTGGTCGATTCGCTTCTCGAGCTGTGTGCCTACTCCGCCCAGTGTGGCACGATGCCCGTCGTCCTGGAGACGTTCGACCGGGTGCCGTTTGGCAAGAACGCCCTCATCGGCCCCACCAAGGAGGCTGTGGAAGTCTCGAAGCGCGTGCGCAAGGAGTTCCCCTCCTTTGGCCTGATGCTCGACCTGTCGCACGCGCCGCTGCTGGGCGAGACCTCGGCCGACATGCTGGGAACGGCGGGTGACCACATGGTCCACGCGCATATCGGCAACTGCGTCATGCGCGACAGCTCGCACCCGGCCTATGGCGACGAGCACCCGCGCTTCGGCGTTGAGGGCGGCGAGAACGGCGTCGCCGAGCTGGCCGACTTCATGCAGGAGCTGCTCCGCTGCGGTTACCTGAAGGCCGGCGAGCCGCGGATCGTCAGCTTCGAGGTGAAGCCGATCGCCGCGTGGGGCGAGACCAGCCAGGTCGTCGTCGCCAACGCGAAGCGCGCGCTGCAGCAGGCCTGGGCACAGGTCCAGCTCTAAGAACAACGTAGCCTCGGAGGGCGCGCGTGTTGCGGTGCCCTCCGGGGCCTTTCTCTGTTTGCCCGCCAGTGCGCCTCAGTCGGCTTCGCCCTTGGCCGGGCTCTCGGGCGGCACACCAGTATCCGACCAATCCATCTTCCACGGCTTGCGGCGGCGGAATGGCTCGTCGAACTTGTTGCCCAGCACGTCGCGCTTCTCCAGGTTGATCATGCAGGCACGCAGGCACCCGCGACCGCCGCACACCGCCTGACCTGTGTTGTAGAGGTTGCGCGGCTTGCGATAGAACGGCGTGATTGGGCTGCGCGTGATCTTCTTGCCATAGAGCGGCTCCATGTACTCTGGGCTGTCGTGGTCCGGGTCGGCCACCTGGCCTCCGCGGAAGGCGATGTCGCATGCGGCGGTGTCGAGCTCTCCCCACTCCACCTCGTGGCCGGCCAGGGTCACCTTCACCGTCTTCGTCGCGCTGATCGCCTGGCCAGGGCACTCGCGCACGCACGCCATGCACCGGTTGCACAGCTTCGGGCCATTATAGATCGGGTCCGGCTCCAGCTCCGCCTCGGTGAGGACGACTCCCAGGCGCTGGCGCGGGCCGAACTGCGGGGTGAGGAAGACCTTGCTGTAGCCGATCTCGCCCAGGCCGGCCAGGTAGCCGGCGATCCGCAGGTGGATCATCACGTCGGGGGCGGCGCGGCCCGGCTCTACGGGCCGGCTATACCCCTCGCGCGTGAAGCCATTGCCATCGATGGCGCGCCAGTCACTCTGATGCCCGATCGGGATCGCCTCCTTGCCGTGGTCCTCGATGAAGCGGCACAGGTTGATCACGACCAGCGGCATGTAGAGGTAGGTGAGACCGCCATAGCCCATCGCCGAGTAGTTTGAGAAGAAGGTGCCCTCCTCAACACCGCGCAGGCTCCCGCGCATCACCCGAAACGCCATCACGATCAGCGAGCGTGCCTCGGGCATGATCTGGCGCGGGTCCATCTGCAGGGGGGCGCCCTCGTAACGATCCATCGAGGCGATCCCCACCAGATCGGCCCCCAGCGCCTTCGCTTCCTTCTTGACCACTTCCGCTGTCAGCATGTCGTACCTCCTTGCAGCCCACGAAGCAGTTCCTCGACGCTCACCAGCACCTGCTCTAGCACGCTTTCGCAGTAAGCGCACCGGTGGCAGGCTTTATCGCACCTGGTCGTCCGCTGAAACCAGTCATCAGGGAAGCGCTGGTTGTCCAGGATGTAGCCCCGCAGCAGCGGGGCGTAGCTCGGCTCTGTGAGATCGAGCAGGTTGCCGTGGAAGCGCCCGCGGGCATAGGCCGCCACCACCCTCCTCGGGTTGGCGTGCATGCGCGTTGCGAGCTTCGCCATGGAAAACCAGCGCTCGTAGTGGCGCAAATCCTCCGGGCGCACCCACGTGTTCTGGAGATAGGCCACCCAATTCTCCCTCCGCGCCATGAACTCCCAGCAGGGACTGGGGTAACCCAGCGGGACGTTGTCCCTCGTGCTGGCTCCCGCCTCATGGGCCACCAGGTTATCATGGAAGCTCTGCCACGAGCAGGAGCGCATGCACCCGCTGTTCGCCAGGAAGTAGAGGCGCTTGCCATGGGCATCACACCACGCCTTCAGCTCCGCGATGCGTTCGGGCTCCCGGTTATGCTCGCGCTGCATGCAGAAGCCGTCGAAGTGATCCGCCAGGTAGTGCATCCCCTTCACCGTGCCGACGCGCATATTCACTGAGGCGCGCGTCTCCAGCTCCGGGAACGCTTCCTTGATCACCCGAGCGACGAAGGGAGAGGTGGTGGTGACCGCCGCGAGGGGCAGCTCTGCCTGAAAGTCCTGCAATATCTCCCGGATGCTCCCCGCGAACGCCCGGGAGATTGCCTCTTCACCATAGCACGCGGCGTTGAGCAGGAGCACCAACTCGACACCCATCTCCGAGATGGCCGCCAGCTCCTCCTTCAGGAGCGCGCGTGCCTCGGGATCCGCCTCGTCGCCGGCGATGCCGAGGGGAGAGCGCCCGCTCGCGTGGCCGGGGAGCGCGAAGTAGACCTCCGCGATGCTATCACGGTAGTCGCGAACGATCTCGACGAGCGAGTCATCCTCATCCGGAAGCTGATAGCCGATCGACAGGCGCATGACTTTCTCCAACCCCGCCCCACCCGGGCGCGCGGGCACCACCCGGCATCAAGGCATGCCCGCTCATCACACCATGGCCCGCTCCCTCCACAGGCTACGCAGCCCCATAGAGGGCATCGAGGGTGATGAAGCAGTGCTCGTTGCCGCTTCCCCAACGGTTGGTGAGGAAGACGAAGATGAGATCCGCCTCCGGATCGAGCCAGAGGAGCGTGCCCGTAGCACCCCCGTGGAAGAAGCCGCTCTCCGGCTGGCGGGTGAACTCCGGGCGAATCTCCCGGTTCCAGCCCCAGGTGCGCCGGCTGACTCCATCACCGCCCACGGCGGGCAGGCTGGGCCGGAGATCCGTGTGCCGGCGGTACACCTCGGGAGTGAGGAGCTTGCCGGGGGTCAGGAGGGCCTGCGCTAGCCGGATCAGGTCCGGCGCGGTTGACCAGAGGCCAGCGCCAGAAGGCTCCAGATCGCCGAAGCGGCGGAGGCGCTCGGGCGTATCCGCCGGGTGATCCACCGTGGGCATGGCGCGCGCCGGCTCAACAGGGTTAAAAGCGGTGTGGGTCATGCCGCACGCGGAGTACAGGTTCTCCTGGAGGAAGCGCGACATCGACACGCCGAGCCGGCGCCGGACGACCGCGTTGAGAATCTGGTAGGTGAGCGTCGCGTACTGGTAACGGGTGCCCGGCTCGTAGACCGGATCCGGCGCGAAGAGCGACGTGCATCCCTCTTCGCTGGGCACGCCGCGCGCGATGAAGTCGGTAAGGCTGATGCACCCGAGGCCGGTGGAGTGCGTGAAGATGTCGCCCAAGGTGATCTGCTCGCGCCAGGGCGCCGTCACGAACTCTGGGAAGTGGCGGGCAACGGGGTCCGTATAGTCCAGCGTTCCCCTCTCCACCAGGCGCGCGATGCCGGCGGCTACGATCGATTTGCTGATGGATGCCAATGGAAAGGCACGCTCCCAAAGGAGCGGCTCTTCTTCCCCCCCGGGGCCAAAGGCCCGCTGGAAGAGGATGCGTTTCCGGTCGGCAACAGCGAGCAGGGCACACGGCAGATGACCAGTTGTGACATAGCCTCGCGCACGGCTCGCGGCCACCTCGAACAGCTTCGCATCCATCTCCTGGCTCCTTAGAAAGGGTGTGTCTGCCAGGGGCCGGGGCGTTCTCCTGGAGAGCGTCCCGGCTCCTGGCGGCTATTGAGAGGCAGCGGCAATCAGCGAGTGGCGCGGAGCTGACGCACGCGCCCATCGGCGGTCACGACCGCCATGCCGTCGCCATAGGGTACAGCCTCGATCACGCGCGACTTCAGCTCGGACACAGCCACGGGCTTGCCGTCCTTGTCGAGGGTGTAGAGCTGGCCAGCATCGGTTCCCACGACCACCAGCCCCTTCACCACGGTCAGCGCGGTAATGGCGGAGCCGAGGTCGCGGCGCCAGCGCAGCTTGGCATCGGCGCCGAAGCAGTAGACGTTGTTGCTGAGCGACCCGGCGAGGATCTCATCACGACCATCGCCATCAAGATCGCCCGTCGCCACTTCGCGTACTTCCTCGCCGGTCTGGAACTTCATCCGCAGCTTGCCATCGAAGCTGACATAGTGGATGTGGCCGTCTCCGCCACCATACACCACGCCCCGAGTCTTATCGCCATCGAAGGAGCCGGTCGCGATATCGTAACAGAAGGGCCCGAAGTTGTATCTCCACCACTGCAGCCCATCGCCGCGGAGCGTCGATGTCCAGTAGTATTCAGTGCCGCAGAGGACCTCGTCTTTGCCATCGCCATCCAGGTCGGCGACAGCACCCGCGGTCGAGCGGTGGACGCTCTCGTAATTCCACAACTCGGTGCCATCCGCCTTGAACGCGTAGTAGCGCCAGTTGTCCGCGCCGGCGATCACTTCCGGCTTCCCATCGCCATCGAGATCACCGGTGAGGACCACACCAACGATTGGATTCCGGCGGTAATAGGGAAGCTGCTTGCTCCAAAGCTCCTTCCCGGCATCATCGACGGCCGTGACGTGGTGGTCGGCGCGCGCGATGATCGCCTCGTCGCGACCATCGCCATCGAGATCGGCCGCGGCGACGTCGTTCAGCTTGCACGGATACGATACCGTCCAGCGCGTTGAGCCATCCGCGTTCAGCGCCAGCAGGCCACCCTGCTCGGTGACCGCGAAGAGACCATCCTGCGCATCCTTGCCCGTCTTCGCCGCGACGATGCGCGTGAACTGATACGGCACGGCATCAACGCTCTTCCCTGTCGGGCTCCCCTCCACAACGAGTTCGGAGAGGTAGATAGCCGATCCAGCCTTCGGCGTGAACTCGACCCGGACGTAGCGCGCGGGCGCCTTCCCGGCATCCACCGTGTAGTTGATCGGCACCCCGAAGTTGGGATGCGGTCCGGCATCCGTCACAACGCCCACGCGGCGGACATCTGCCTGGAAGTTGTCGTTGCTCAAGAAGACCACCGTCTGCTCGGGGAGATAGGAGGTCCTCTTGCTGGACGTGGTAGCCCACCACTGCGCCCAGCGCACGCGCTCCACCAGGCAGGGCGCGCCGAGATCGAGCGTGGCGGTGACCTTCTGATCCGGATCCCACATCACGGAGGTCGCCGTCGAGTTCTGGGCATCGCCATCCAACAGCGCCTCGGCCCGGTTGGGGCCCGTGGGGCTGAAGACGTTGGCCTTGGCGGGCGCCGGATCCACCGTCAGCTTCACGCCCAGGTCCACGGCACCGGGTCGGTTCATGTTGCCGGAGATGATCAGCCGCTCGGGTGCCGGCCACACATCCCAGACGACGGGGTGCGCGGGGGCCTGACCGCCGGCCTGCAGGTTGGGCACGGCAGACCGCGCCGGAATGCGCACCAGTTGGGTGGCGACCTTGGCGGCCTGATCGGCGGATGCTCGCACCTTAGACGAGTGCAGGGTCGTCTTTCCGAGCGCGGCATGGGTGGCATCGAGCACCGAGACGCCGTGCCGGTCCATCGCCCAGACGTGCGCGTCCGTGCTGAGACCGGCCGCCGGCAGCGCCTTGGCCGGGCCCATGCCAACGACAAAGACATCCTTGCCGGTGGCAACTCGCACGGCCTCGGTGCCCGCGAGATGCACGATTCTCCAGGGCACCGTATCGCCTGCCGGATTGGAGTGGAGCGCGGTGGCGAAGAGATAGCTCTCTCCCGCCTTGAGGCGCACGGTCGCGGTCGCAGTCATGGAGCGGACGACCGGTTCTGCGTACGGGTAGCCACGCCAGTTGGTCCCCAGTTCCGGGTCATCTTTGATCGTCACCCGGGGCCCGGGAGCCATCTGCACGCGCAGGGAGGGGCCCTTCTGGCGCAGGAGCATGCCATCCGCGGCGGGCACCACCTCGCCCACGCCATGCCAGAGGACGCGAAGCTGATACTCCCCCGCCTCCCTGGCTGTCATCCGGTCAAGCACCAGGAACGCCTTGTGCTCCTTCACCCAGACAATGGCTCGGTCCCAATCCACGCCGGAGTAGGCCGAGGCGCGCGACCGGCTATATCCATAGCGCTCCGTCTCGCTGGCGCCCACCAGCTCGATGTAGTCGGGGATGGGCGATGCCTGTCCTTCCTTGAAGACGAGAGCCGTATTGTGGTACTTCGTCTGCGCCTTGAAGTAGTCGTTATCGGCCAGCCAGATCCGCTCGTGCTGGGTGAGACGCGGAATGCTGTTGCCATCCAGGTGCTTGTGACCGCCGTTGCTCAATCCATCGAGGAGCAGGTATGCTGCCTTCGGATCCAGCGCCTCGCGGAAGGAGACCTTATCGAAGCAGCGCTCCAGGGGCGGGCGCTCCTCGGCTTTGAAGGAGTGGTAATACATCGGCTCCAGGGGCCAGGTCCGGACACCATCGAAGCGAGTAGGCCGTTCTCCCTGGCCAGACCGGTAGAAGGCATTGGTCTCCATCAGGTTCCGGAGCTGGCGCTTGTGGTTAGCCACCCAGGTCGCCGCGGGATCCCCCGTGGCATAGGCGAACATATCGAGGCACACCAACTCGCTGGTCCAGCATTGCCAGGAGCCGGTATCGCCATAGGGCACCTGGTAGCCGAGGTTATCCATGGTGCCGATGCAGTAATCGATCACCTTCTGCCCGCTGCCATTGGTGAAGAGGGCGAAGTACGGCCGGGCCAGCGCGTAGCGCATCTGATGCCCGTTGGTGAGCCACTGATAGCCGTTGCAGTCCTCATGTGGCTTGAAGCGCTCCGCTTGCGGGCGGAAGAGGTTATCCGCGATGGTAAGCCACCGGGGACCCTCCAGAACATCATAGCCGTAAGAGAAGTAGTGGCCGGCCATGAGCGCCCCCAGGCCCGGGAAAGTCTGGTGGTTATGCGGCACATGGTGCGCACTCGTGCCGACGCTGGGGATGACCGCCTCGGTCAGCCAGCGCGCCATGATCTTGGTGACGCGCAGCCGCTCCTCATCAGTAAGCGCGGGATCCTCCTCGATGATATCCCAGCCGGAGACGACCTGGGCGGAGGGGAAGTCGCTGTCGAAGCCCCACGGGCCGCCAAACTTGCGCGGGTCGGCAACGGCGCTCTCGCCGTAGAGGTCCCATAGGGCCACGAAGAGCTTCGCCTCAACGCTGTGGCCGGTGAAGCGATAGCGGTTGGCGACGGTGGCAAGCACTCCCGCAACGGAGGTATGCCGGCCCGTCTCCAGTGCCCGGCGGCCCTCGGCGAGCCCCTGCTCCAACCGCTTTGGATCCGGCTTAGAGCCGGCCCAGGCAAACCGCTTCAGGAACTCGTCACTATAGCCACGCTCGAAGAGGCGTGGCAAGGAGAGCGCCTGACCCTTCGCCTGTTTTGCGATCACCCCCGCGAACGTCGCGGCGGCGCGCTCCAGGCCGGCATCGTCTGTAGCGCCAACAACCACCAGGTTCGTCCCCTTGCCGTAGGGGTCGTGGATGGTATGGACCAGGTAGCCCCCCGGCCCGGGGCAGACGCTATCGACAGGGGTCTGATAGCGTGCGTAGGGAAGGAGCAACGCGGGGTTCGTATCCACATTCCCAAGGAGCACCTGCGTCTCCGCAGGCTCGCGCTCGCGGTCGGCCAGCGTTGCCGCTCGAAGGGGCAGTGCCACTCCCGTTTGCGCCTTCACCGCGTCCGAGATGGCCTGCGCCGCCTTGCGTCCGGCCGCGCTATCAGGGTGTACAATCGTCGCGACCGGATTCCCATCACGCACCAGCGCCGTCTCGCGCACGAGCGCCTTTGGCGCCTTCAGATCCTGGACTGTCAGGAAGCGCTCGGCGACACGGATGTTATCGCAGAGGAGATCGATGGTCTTCTCATTCTCCGACGTGCCGATGATCAGCTCGATGGAGTCGATGCGACTGGCGACACGATCCTCGACAACCGCGGCCTCCCAGTCCAGGCCATCGGGACTGAAAGTCGCTTGCAGGGAGAAGGTGCGCCAATCCTTCTGGAGCTGGCCACTCCAAGAGTGGAAACTCCAGGCAGGCTGCTTCTCACCTCGGTTGTAGAGGCGCACGTAGAAGGCCCGGGTCTCGTTAGGGAAGTTGGTCCGGGCATCGATGAGAACTCGCCGCTCTCGCAGATCGACCGGCTCCTTCAGGGAGATCCTCACCCCGAAGTACTTGTTCCCCTGGGCGGTGGGCGAAGTCCCCTCCAGGTGAAGGGCCCCCTTGCCATCCGTCGTGTTCCCCTCACCTGTAACCACCTCGATCTTCGGTGTCACTCCCCGAGGGGTCATCGTCGCGCGCGCGCCCTCCGTCGTATCGAGAGGAAGCAAGGGCGCCTCTGCCGCCGACACCGCCGACAGCCCGAATGCCAGAAAAACGATACTCAGAAGAATCATGTCGCTCTCTCCATTGAGACACCCCGAAACGCAGATGTCCGAGGACCTTCGTCGCCTATTGGTTCGGCAGCGGTTGAGCTCACCCCTGCCCGCCACGGGTCTTTCTGACTGATTGGTTGCCCCACGGCACACAGATCTCCTGCTTGAGCGCGTGGATGGCCCGAGCGGGAGAACGCGCTGTTCAGGGGCAGGCGATGCCCCCATCGGAGCCGCGACCAGGTGGCTGGCAGCGGAAGGAGGGCACACGCCTGGTCACGAAGGGGTTTTACGAAAAGGAGGCCTTGCATGCCCATGTTGGAACCGATCAAGCCATACCCAAGCATTCCGCTAGCGGGCGCCGTGCGCACCGGCAACATGCTCTACGTCTCTGGACAGGTGGGCTATCTGCCCGGCACCAGCGACATCATCCCCGGCGGCGTTGCCGCGCAGACACGCCAGGCGCTCGAGAATATTCGCGCCATCCTGGAGGAGGCCGGCTCGTCCCTGAATCATGTCGTGAAGACGACGGTGATCCTCACCGATGTGCAGCGCGATTTCGCCGTGATGAACAAGGTCTACGCCGAGGTGTTCGGCGATCACCGGCCGGCGCGCACCACCCTTGGCGCCGCCCTCGCCCGCCCGGGCCTCGAAGTCGAGATCGAGTGCATCGCGGTCATCCCGTGATGCCCGATGCCCGACACGCTCCCCCCTGCCGCCGGCAAGGCGCTCTCCGGGGGCGGAGGGCAAGGGGTGGCCTCTACACCCTCCGGGGTGTTGGTGCCACCTCTTGCCGAACGGGCAGGATCTACCGGCCGATAGGGCGCAGCAGCCAGCGTTTCACGCTGAAGATCATCGCCGTCGCCTTCTCATTCTTGCCGATGATCTCCACGCTCACCTGATGCGGGCCCGCCCCAAGCTCCACCTCGCCGAAGGAGACGCGCTCGCCTTCGCCATCCACTCCCTCGCAATAGCCATCGAAAGGCTGCCCGATGGGCTTGCCATCGAGAAGCACGCGGACGATCCCATAGCTGTGCGCCATGACGAACTCGCCGAGCAGCTCGTAGCGGCCTGGCTTCACTTCAGGGAGCGTGAAGCTGAGGGTCGAGCCCACCTTCGTCCGCCCGATGAACTGGGAGCCGAGGTCGTCCAGCCGCTTTGTATAGGTGCCTTCGCTGTGCGTGAAGCGGAGGTCGCGTGCTTCGAAGGCAAGTCCATCGAATGGCGACGGTGACTCGTGCGACAGGACGACGGTTTGCTCCTCCACATCCGTGAAGGGAAGCACCACCACCAGCTTCGCGCTCCCAATGGAGGAGCTGCCATCCTTCTTGTAGGGGTCATGCTGGTACGCCGGCCAACGCAGCGATGCCCCCGGGGGCAGAGTCACCTTCAGGCCGCCGTAGACGAAGTGGTCGCCCACCTTCTCGCGCGCGAGCACCCACTCGTCTGAGCCGAGACGCACCGTTTCGCCCTTTGCCGTGCGCAGCTTGGCAGAACGACGAAGGAGAGGCAGGTGCCCCTCGACGCGCTGGCCGCGCGGGGCACGGTAGGTGACGTGGAGCGCGCCATCTTTCTGAGGGTGAACCGATACGCTGCACTTCGCATCCCCATAGGCGAGCGAGAGGATCGAGGCGTCCTTGCCATCCTGGAGCGTGGCCGTATCGGGCGTCCAGCGGAGGTCAATCTCGGGGACGAATTGGGGCGATTCGTCGCCCGGGGTGTGCCGCAGCAGCGACGGGTCGCCCACCGTGAAGGTGGACCAGTAGGGCTGGAGCTTGGTGTTGCCGCCGCCGGCCACCAGCCCCAGGGCATCATGGTAGAGATCGACCAGGTTGTGCCGATCCTGGATCCAGCGGTTGGCAATCGGCTTGCAGGCATATCCCGAGAGCGCCCATTGCCAGGGCTTGGCGCGCCGGATGAGCGCGTCGCCGTCTCCCAGAAGCGTGCTCCCCTGTTCGCGCTCCGCGGCCGGGGGAATCCCCATGCCGCTGCCCCCATAGAGGAGCATCGCCGCCGCGTAGTCGGCAGACGCCAGGCGCTTGCCCCCATCGGCGTAGAGCGCGAGCTGCTTCAGGAGAAAGCCCCGGCCCTCGGGCGTCCAACTCAGCCCGACCGTGCCCGTATCGACGCCCCTGTGGTAGACCTGGCGCTCGTCGATGCACGCCACGGAGGAACCATCCGGCCAGAGGACGCTCGCATGGAAGCGCGCCGAGCGCCGCAGCGCGTCCAGCACCACCGGATCCTTGGAGAAGTGATAGTAGATGCCCAGGGCATCTACGTACACCGCGTTATACCCGATGACCGGCCCGAAATGCTCCGACCAGAAGCCCACCGGATCCTGTTTCTCGACCACCCGGGCCATGAAGCGGCGGGCCGCCTGCTGCCATTCTTCATTGTTGAAGCAGACGCCCGCGATCATGAGCGCCATGGCCTGGTGGGTGGGGATGTTGTGGATGCCGCCATCGGCGTACTTTCGAATGCCCTTGAAGCCCAGGAGCAGACCGCGCTCCCACTTCTCGCGCGTGGTCTCGGGCAGAGCATCACGCACCAGGGCATAGGCGCGGATCCACCGACTGTAGGTCCAGGGCATATGGATCTGCCCCCACGTGGAGTTGTCCTTCTTGCGGAAAATCCACTTCCCGTCGGGATCCATCTCATCGACCAACACCTCGCCGGCCTTGGCAATCGCCTGGAGGAGCTTCTCATCATGGTACCAGGGGTTGCCAGGGTCCTTGATGGCCCAGGCAGCCGCCAGGGGAAAGATCACGTTCTGGTCCGTGCAGATCCATGGCTCGCGCCCGAAGCGCCCGGTCTCCGGGTGGTAGGTGTCGAGGATCTTCGGCACCCCCTCCACCAGACTCTTGAGAAGGTATTCACGCGGGGGCCATTGCTGCCACGGCGAAGCCGTGGCGTCGGCGGTGGCGCCAAGCAGCAGCACTGCAACGAGAGCGGAGATGTGCAGCATCGTTCCGTCCCTTCAAGGCGTTGGGAAGCGGAGCCTCCCCGGATCACCCGTTGGTGGCTCGCGAGCGGGCACGTGAACCGGATGGGGTCACCCCAGGGGGCACGCCCCTCCATTCCCCACCGTTCCAGGGGCGCGTGATCGCGGCGCTGCGGTAGACCTTGCCGATGCTCCTCACGCGCGGCAGGATCTTCGCCACCACCATGAAGAGGAGATAGGCCACAACAACAGCGACTACCACCACGGTGCCCGTGGTCATCCACCCTTCGGGTTGCCACCAGACACTTTTCGTCTTCTTGTCTCTTGGACTCGACATCAGTATCAGTATACTGGACGCATGACCAGTCCGCTCAAGAGCTTTGGGAAGAAGTAGGTTGATTTTTGAGGCATCTTCTCTCCCGCGAGCGCCACTTCCTTCACCGCGTCGGGTGGCGTTGGGTTCAGGAAGAGCGCCGTCTGGAACTCTCCTGCTTCCACCTGGCGCACGCATTCCGCAGCATCCTTCACATAGCCGATCTGGCCGGACTGCATCGCCTGCTCGGAGGAGACGCCGAGGAAATGCTCGATGATGACGCCATGCAGAAGCGCCACGTCCAGCTGGCGCCATGCGGGCGCGCGCGCCGGGTCCAGGAGCGCGTCCGCCCGTTCTGGCGCGGTGAGGCGCAGGAGGTGGAAGCCGTCTCCGGCGCGGAAGGTACCGAAAGCGTGCCGGCCGGCTGCCTGCTCATCGCGCATGCGCGCCAGGAGCACGCTCAGATCGCCCGCGGGCTCCACGGCAAAGAGATCGCGAGCCCGCTCCCGGAAGGAGTTCAGTTGGGCCGGCGTCACTTCGCGCACCACGCGGTGTGTGGGAAGCACGGTGATGCCAGGGCTCTCCAGGGCGGCGATAGCCACCAGGGTCCAGTCCCACGGACCGGACTGATTACCATTCGCGGCGCGTACCTCGTCGCGATAGCGGAGCGCCGTCTCATAGCGGTGGTGACCATCGGCGATGAAGAGTGGCTTTTCCTGCAGGAAGGCGCGCGCGGCGGCGATGATGGAGGGGTCGGTCTCCACCCACAGCCGGTGGCGCACGCCCCAGATGTCGGTGGCGCTACCGAGGGGCGGGCGCGCGGTTCGTTCGGCGCAGAGCTCCTCGAGCACCGCGTCCGGATCGGAGACGAGGCCGAAGACGCCGCTCAGGTTGGTCCGGGTAGCCCGGAGGAGGCGCAAGCGGTCCTCCTTTGGGCCGGAGAGCGTCGCCTCATGCGGGAGCACGCCTCCGGCGCCGAGCGCTTCCAGGCGCAATTGGCAGTAGAGGATGGTGAGCGCGCGGAAGGCGCCCTCGGCATCCTCGTACTCCATGCGACAGAGATAGAGCGCCGGCTCCTTCTCGCGCAACAGCACGCCTTCCCGCAGCCACTCCTCAAGGCACGCAGCAGCGCGCGTGTAGCGGTTCTGACCATCATCGCCCGGCAGTTCCTTGCCGAGAATGAGCCGGACCACGTTGGCAGGATGCCGCTCGTAGAGCGCCGCCTGCTCATCGGGCGTGATCACGTCGTAGGGTGGGGCTACCACCTGCTGAAGCCCGCCCAGTTGCGCAAGATTATAGCGCAGACCTGCGAATGGTGCGATATCTGCCATGAAGCCTTCCTTGTATTATCGTTGAAGCGGCCACCCGACCCAGAGCAGTTCGGGTCAATCGGCTGCGCCTTGCTCCACCACCGCGTGCTCGAGGATCTCAATCTGTAGCTCCAGGTTGCGCAGGCCCTCGGCACCCGAGATGAGCGGCTCGCCCTCGCCCCGCACGGCCCGGACAAACGCCTCGATACTCATCAGGAGCAGATCCGGGTACTCGCGCTCCTCATCGCCGTGGCGGAGATAGGTGTGGAACACGCCTTCGGGGTTGTTGCGCCCCGCATATTCCAGCAAGAAGTCGTTGACTCCGAAGCGGCGTTCCAGCTTTCCCTCTGGCACGTTGCCGAGCCGGATGGAGCACTCGCACAGATTGCCATTGGCCGCCACGCATCGGAAATCGGCCACCACTTCCTTGCGGCGCAGGACGCAGTGGATGCTTCCCGGTTCGATGTGGACGCTGGGGCTCCATTTCACGATCAGACTGAGCGGGTGAGAGCCAAGGTCAATCCAGATATCCTCATACTCGGCGCCACCACCCCGCCCGCGCGATTGCATCACGGCCTCGTAGCGGCGCGGCCGGTCGAGCGGCCCGCGCATCTGCGCATACCACTCCATGTAGGCCGGCAGCCCCGCGACATACTGCGCATTCAAGGCCAGCAGCACCTGCTTCTTCTCGGCCGCCGCGACCATGCGCCGCGCATCCAGCAGGATCTCCGCGTGCGACTTCCCCTCGTCCCACGCGAGTGGCTTCTCGCAGAGGACCGCCACCCCAGCATCGACCGCCTGTAGCACATGCTGACAGTGGAGAGCATGGGGCGAGCACACACTTACCGCGACAGGGCGCGTCTCCGAGACAAGGCGCTCGAAATCGGTGTATCCCGGGATCGCCACCCCGAGCATCTCCTGCAGCGCCGCTTGCGTGCGCCCGACACTCTCCTCGCTCGAACCGAGGAAACCGACGACCCGGCAACCCGCCGCATGGTACCACTTCGCATGTTGGCGGCCGATCCGTCCAGCGCCGATGACGGCAACTGGCAGCGATTCATTCATCAGGCACCCCTTCCAGACTGAGCGTGCATTCCGGCCCTTCCGGCCCGTTGACCGGGGTTCCCAGCACGAGCCTCCTCCGGGGCCGTTGCGAATGCGCACGTGAAGACCGAACCCTGCCCTAGCTGACTGCGCGCCGCGACTCGCCCGCCCATTCCCTCCATGATGCGCTTGACCAGGTAGAGGCCCAATCCAGAGCCGCCAGCACGGCGCGTGCGATAGTACTCTGCCTGGTAGAAACGGTCGAATACCCGGCGCAGGCGCTCGGGACTAATCCCAATTCCCTGATCACCGATGTGCAGGAGCAGCTCCCACTCAAGCGCCTCAAACCACACTCGAATGGTGGAACCATCCAGCGAGAACTTCACCGCGTTATCAAGGAGGTTGCGCACCACCAACTCCAGGCCCACCACGTCGGCCATCACCCTCGGGACGCTTGGCAGCCGGTCTAGGTGGAAGCAACGGCGCGGCTCCGCGCGCGCAATCTCCTCCACTAGCCTCTCGACCACCTGATCAATCGCCACGGGATGGCACTCGGCCTGCCAGGCCTCGCCGCTCTCCATCTCGGCGGCTAGGAGTATATTGTTGATCGTCGTGTTCAGACGGTCGCACTGCGCGGCCACCGTCTCCAGATAGAGGTCGCGCTGGTGATCATCCAGGTCGCGGTGGGCCTGCAGCAGCTCCACATAGCCCTTGATGGCCGTGAGGGGCGTGCGCAACTCGTGCGAGATCATGGAGAGAAACTGCGTCTTCAGGCTATCTGCCCTCTGCGTCTCGCGCAGTCGCCGACTTCGCTTGCGACACTCGCCCTCCATAACATACGGGAGTACCGCCGCCCGCCCGCGAGCGGCACAGAACTGGGCCATCTTCTCCAGGTGCTTGGCGATGAGGCCATCCTCGGTGAAACCGTAGAGACCGCTCTTCGGCGACTCCGGATCTCCATGGAGGGTGAGCACGCGAGAGGAGACCAGCTCCGACAGATCCGGAAGCAGATCCGCGGAAGAGCGACCAATGCGGATTGCCAGCCCGGATGCCGTCTCCAGGGCAAAGCGATTGGTGGTGAGGAAGAGCGCCACATCAAGCTTCGTCTGCGAGTTCAGGACGTCGCGGATGAATTGGGCGGTCTCCTCATCCATCATCGCCTCCTCTCAGGTCTCTCCCTCCGGCACGTCGCGGCGAGTCGCGGCGACGGCGAGTTCATTGGCGCGCTCGTTCCCGGGATCGCCAGCGTGCCCGGCCACCTTGACCATTCGGAAGCTGCGGCACTCCGCGATGAGCGCGCGGATCTCCTGGATGAGCTCCACGTTGGCCTTCGGTTTCCAGTCTGCCGTCAGGGAACCGATGGCATAGGCGCTATCGGAATAGACGACCACGTCTGCCGCGGCACGATTCTTAATCCGCAGCAGGCCCTCGCGCACGGCGATCAGCTCTGCCTGTTGGTTGGTGGCATCCCCCAGCGGAATCGAGTACTCCTTTTCGAACCGCCCCGAGCGTGCCACGATACCAGCGCCCGCGCGGCGTTCTCCACCGCGCCTGTGGTTGCCGCTGCTCGCGCCATCCACCCACATCTCGACGCGCACAAAGAGCTCCTGTCTTCATCAGCTCGCCGGCCAACACCCCACTCGTCATTCCACGACGAAGCCGGTGAATCCTTCAGGGGTCGTCGGTGGGGCGCGTCTTACCCTGCCCCTGCCTGCCCGCGCGCCCGAGGCAGGGTCATTTCATTCAGAGGAAAAGTGGGTATAAGCGCTTGGTGACCCCGCGAGTCCGTGCTGATCAGGGAGGAGACCATGGGTGGCAGTGGGGAGTGGCCTCCCGGATCCCTGGCGGAGGCCTT